>JADGHA010000328.1 GCA_019689695.1 Micromonosporaceae bacterium
ACGCCGACCTGGGCCGCCCGGCGCGCCGACCCCGTCGAGCTGCGCGCCCGGGCCGAGGCGATCCGGGAAGGCCTCGCCGCCGCCGGCATCGACGCCGAGGTCGCACCGTCCACGGCGGTCGTCGGCGGCGGGGGAGCGCCCGGCCTCAAGCTGCCGTCCTGGGCGGTCAGCCTGCCCGAGAAGTACGCTCAGCCGCTGCGCCTCGGCGACCCGCCGGTGGTCGGCCGGGTCGAGCGCGGCCGGCTGCTGCTCGACCTGCGGTGCGTGCCCCCGTCCCTGGACAGCACGCTGCAGGCCGCGATCTGCGGGGTCCACTGATGCACGTCGTCGCCACCGCCGGCCACGTAGACCACGGCAAGTCCACACTGGTCCGTGCCCTGACCGGCATGGAGCCGGACCGCTGGGCCGAGGAGCGCCGGCGTGGCATGACCATCGACCTCGGCTTCGCCTGGACCACGCTGCCCTCGGGCGAACAGCTGGCCTTTGTGGACGTCCCGGGACACGAGCGGTTCGTCCCCAACATGCTGGCCGGCGTCGGCCCGGTCCCCGCCGCGCTGATGGTGGTCGCCGCCGACGGCGGCTGGATGCCGCAGTCCGCCGAGCACCTGGCCGCGCTCGACGCGCTCGGCGTGCGGCACGGCCTGCTCGCGGTCACCCGTTGCGACCTGGCCGACCCGCGCGCCGCGACCGAGCGGGCGCTGGCCGAGCTGGCGGCGACCACGCTCGGCGAAGTCGAGGCCGTCGCGGTCAGCGGGGCGACCGGTGCCGGTCTGGACGAGCTGCGCGCCGCCCTCGACCGGCTGGTGGCCAGCCTGCCCGAGCCGGACCGGGCCGCGCCGGTGCGGCTGTGGGTCGACCGGTCGTTCACCATCCAGGGCAGCGGCACGGTGGTCACCGGGACCCTCGGCGCGGGAACGCTCGCCGCCGGCGACGAGCTGGAGCTGGCGGGGACGGGCCGGGTGGTCCGGGTACGCGGGCTACAGTCCCTCGGCGCCCCGGTGTCGAGGGTGGACGCGGTCGCCCGGGTGGCGGTCAACCTGCGCGGGGTCGACCGGGACCAGGTGCGCCGCGGCGACGCCCTGCTGACCCCCGGGCGGTTCCGGTCGACCGACCTGGTGGACGTCCGTGTCGTCGGCGGGACGACGACCGACCCGGTGGCCGGCCTGCCGCGGGCGCTGATGCTGCACATCGGATCGGCCGCGGTCGCCGTCCAGGTCCGCCCGCTGGGGCGGGACACTGCGCGGCTGCGGCTGTCCAGGCCGCTGCCGCTGCGGATCGGTGACCGGGCGCTGCTGCGCGACCCCGGCCGCCACCTGGTGGCCGGGGGAGTCACCGTGCTCGACGTGGTTCCTGTGCCGCTGGCCCGGCGCGGCGCGGCCGCCGCCCGCGCCGCCGAGCTGGCCACCATGGACGGACGCGCCGACGAGCGGGGCGAGCTGCGCCGCCGCGGGCTGGTCCGGCGCGGCGACCTGGAACGGATGGGCGTAACGGTCACGGCGGCACCGGTCGCCGGCGACTGGCTCGCCGATCCGGACCACTGGGCGCGGCTGCGCGAGAAGATGGTTGGCGAGGTCCAGCGGTACGCCCGCGAGCATCCCCTGGAGGCGGGCGCCCCGGAGCAATGGCTGCGGCATGCCCTGCGGCTGCCGGACCGGGCGCTCGTGGCTGCCCTGGTCGCCCCGCCCCTGGTGTCCCGGGACGGGCGGGTCAGCTTCGCCGGGTCGGCCGCGGCGCTGCCCGAGGAGGTCGCGCGGGCGGTCGAGAAGGTCCGCGCGGACCTCGCCGAACGGCCGTTCCTCGCCCCCGACGCGGCCCGGCGGGCCGGGCGCGGCCGCGGGCCGCGGCGGCCCGGCGCGGCCGCCCGTGCCGGCGCGCTGCTGCGCCTCGCGGACAACGTCGTACTGCTGCCCGACGCGCCCGAACAGGCAGCGCGGCTGCTGGCCCGGCTGCCCCAGCCGTTCACGCTCAGCCAGGCGCGCCAGGCGCTGGACACCACACGCCGGGTCGCCATACCGCTGCTCGGTCTGCTGGACCGGCGCGGCATCACCCGCCGACTCCCCGACGACCGGCGGATGCTCGCCACTCCGCCCGGCGCGCCCGGTCCCAGCCCACCGGCCGCAGGCGGCGGTGGATGACCGACCCGGGCCAGCCCGCTCCACCCGCCGCCGAAGACGGCCACAACACCGGCGGGCGCCGGCCCGACACCGTCCAACGTGGTCATCAGGCCCGGCAGGGACGAGCCGGCCAGCACAACCGCCGGGGCCGGCGGGCACGGCCTTGCCGGACCACCTGACCCGGCACGTTTCCGGCCCGAGGCCAGCGGTTACCTTCTCCGGGTGCGTCAACGGACTGGCGGCCTGCTGGCCGGGTGGCTGCTCGTGCTGGCCGCGGCCCAGGTGGCGGCGTTCCTGCTGGTCTGGCGGTTCTTCGTGGACACCGAGCACGGCCAGCGGCTCGACACAGTGGCGCTGAACGGCAACACCATCGGGCTCCGGCACGTGGACGAGCTGGTCGGCTCGGTGCTCAACGCCATGTCGGTGGCCGCCCTGGTGGCCACCACCGTGGCCATCGGCTTCATCGCGCTGATCCGCGGCCGGGTGGCGCTGTCCGTGGTGGCCACCGTGTTCATCGCCGGAGCCAACGCTTCGGTCCAGTTCCTCAAGTACGCCATCCAGCGGCCCGACTTCGGCGTCGACCCGGAGCGGGCCGCGGCGGGCAACAGCCTGCCGAGCGGGCACGCGGCGGTGGCCATGTCGTTCGCGGTGGCGCTGGCACTCGTGCTGCCCCCGCGCACCCGCGGTGCGGGGGCGGTGCTCGGCGCAGGGTACGCGGCGCTGGTCGGCGTGGCCACCCTCTCCGCGGGCTGGCACCGGCCCAGTGACGCGGTGGCCGCGATGCTGGTGGTGGGGGCCTGGGCCGCGGCGGCGGGCTTCCTGCTGGTCGGGCTGCAGCGCGGGCACGCCCCCCACGCCGGCGAGGACGCGCATCGGTTCGCCGCCCGGGCGCTCGCGCTGTGCGCGGTGGCGCTGCTGGTCGCCGCCGCGGTCAGCCTGCGCCTGACCGACCAGGTGCTGTCCACCCCGCCCGACCAGCTGAGCCGCCGGCGCCAGCTGGTCGCCTACGCGGGCAGCGCGGCCGGGATCGCGGGCACCGCCTGCCTGGTCATGGCCCTGGTCGCGGCGACGGTGCACCGGGTGGTGCCCCGCCGGGCCAGCTAGCCGCCGAGGCTAGCTGTCGCCGGAGCTAACCGCCGCCGTCCTGCAGCCGCACCACCAGCATCAGGAACGCGAACACCAGGCCGAACGCGGCGTACATTTTGCGCCGCCGGTGCGCCTCGTACGCGTGCCACCACGCCACCGCGGCCTCGGCGATGGCCTTGACCTGCACCCGGGGCCCGGGGGTCACGTGCGAGGCGAGTCGCAGCGCCATGCTGGACCAGGCCGGCCGAGCCGCCAGCGCCCGCACCTCGATGGCGCCGGGGACCGCCGGGCCGAAGCTGACGCTGGGCCAGCTCGACGTGGCCGGCGGTTCTGGCCGGTAGACCTGCACCTCGACCGGGACCATCTGCTCTGGCTGCCACCGCTGGCAGCGCCGGGCGAACGCCTGGCGCAGGTAGCGCTCGCCGGCCTGGGGCTGGTTCAGCCGGGTGTGCAGCAGGTCCAGCCACCGCCACCGGGACGCGACGTCGGTGAGCACGTCCGGGTAGAGCTGGTCGGCGTCCCGCTCGTCGCCGACCACCCGGGCCGCGTCGCGGCGCAGCGCGTCCAGGTGCCGCTCCACGAACGCGACGTACCCCGCCGGCGGCTCGGACGGCATCCGCGGGACGAGACGAAGCATCTCCGCCTCCTGGCGGTCAGGGCTCGGTGCGCCCGGTTTGACCGTACGCGGCCAGGGCCGCGTTCGCTACCGGGCATCGACCCTCGTCCCGCCCGCAGGCGCCGGTGTCGCAGAGCCGGCACAGCCACTTGGTGGCCCCGGGCCCCCGGATGAACCCGGTGAGCAGCTCGCCCATGATCCGGCCGAGCGTCTGGCGGTCGGCGGGGGAGAGGCGGGCCAGCGCGTCGCCGAGCACGGCGGCCCGCGCGCGGGAGACCCGGTCGGCGGCCTGGCGGCCGGCCTCGGTCAGCACTACCGCAGTGGAGCGGCCGTCCGTGCCCGGCTCACGGGTCACGTATCCCGCCTCGACCAGCCGGTCGACCAGCCGTACCGTGCCGGACGAGGTCAGCCCGAGCACCTGGCGCAGCAGGTCGATGCTCGGCCGGTCGAGGAAGTGATGCAGCGCGGAGAGTGCGGTGGCGGCGGTCTCGGACAGGCCGGCGGCCCGGGACACCGCCTCCGACGTGCGGTCCGCCACTACCGTCGCGAGCGCGCCGAGCAGGTTCGCCTCGCGCTCCAGGGCGCTCACCCGAGGTCGTACTCCAGCGTGAGCGGCATGTACGGGTAGTCGGCGTGGGTGGAGACGCTGACCGCGGTGCCGCGCAGGCCGGCCAGGTCACCGGTGCCGGATCCGGGTACCACAGTGGACTCCCCGCGGGCGTGGGTGCCGTCGTAGGTGCCGCTGCCGGAGAGCACGAAGCTGCCCTCGCGCTCGCCCAGCCGGCCGGTGAACTGCATCAGCGTCACGTAGCTGCTGGTGCCGTCGGCGTGGTAGTACAGCAGGGCATCGAAGGTGGCCTCGCCCTCGATGCCCGCTTCGGCTGCGGCGAGCGCGACGCGGGCCTCGGCGAACTTGCGGCCGTCGGGGAGTTCCCGGTAGGGCTTCTCGTCCCAGGACTTGATCTCGAACTTGGTCTCCAATCGTTCGCTCATGCCGCCATCATATGTGTGACTCATACACATGTCACGTCGGGCGGTGCCGCCCATGCGGCCGGTGGCGCGCCCGTACAGTGGCGGCGTGGGCATGGTGCACACGGTCGGCCTGGTGCTGCATCCCCGGCGCGACTCGGCGCCGGCGATCGACACCATCATGGGCTGGGCCGCTGCCCGGCAGGTGACCGTGCTCGGCCTGCCCGATGAGGTGGGCCGCATCGACTCGCCGAACGCCGGCTCCGACCCACCGGGGGGCGGGATGGGCAGGGCACAGGCGGTCGAGGCGGCCGAGCTGGCCG
>JADGHA010000329.1 GCA_019689695.1 Micromonosporaceae bacterium
GGGCCGTCGCGACGGCCCGCCCTCGCTGTCACCACCGGTCAGCGCCGCCGGCCGCGCGCCTGTGCGGTCTGCCGGTTGTTCGCGCGCTGGATAGCGCTCACCAGCTCACCCTTGTTCATCCGCGACCGGCCCTTGATGTCCAGCCGCCGGGCGACCTCCATGAGGTGTTCCTTGGGCGCGTTCGCGTCCACCCCGCCTGCGGTCGGCACCTGGTTGCGGGCCTGCCCCCGCCGGGCCTGCTCGTCGCTGGGGCCCTTGCGGCCCTTGGGCTCCCAGTGGTCGCCGACCTTCTCGAAGGAGTGCTTGAGCGAGGCGAACGCCGTGCGGTGCGAGCGCTCCCCCTCCCCGTAGGTCTCGACCGCGGCGTCGTGCGTCTTCGCCCACGTCCTCTGAGCCTTCTCGGGTGAGCGCCGCAGCGTGCTGGGCATGTCCTTGCGTGCCGGCATCACGGCCTCCAATCCCTGTCGTACCACCACCTGCGTGCCCGTACCGCACGAAGGCCAAACCCGGTTTGCCGGCGCGGGGCGGCGGGCAACCGCAAACAGAGAGCAAACAGACAGAAGGAGGCCCAACAGTGGCGAAGCTCACCGGCAAGAAGGTTGCCTTCCTCGCCACCGACGGCGTGGAGGAGGTGGAGTACACCCAGCCACGCAGCGCGGTGGAGCAGGCCGGCGCCGTGGTTGAGCTGGTCTCCACCAAGCAAGGGTCGATCCAGGCGGTCAGCCACATGGACAAGTCGCACACCTACCCGGTGGACCGGTTGGTCTTCGACGCGGACCCCGACGAGTACGACGGGCTGGTGATCCCCGGCGGCGTGGCCAACCCGGACCGCCTGCGCACGGACCCCACCGCAGTGCGATTCGTGCGCTCGTTCTTCGAGGCGCACAAGCCGGTCGCCGCGATCTGCCACGGGCCGTGGCTGCTGGTCGAGGCGGACGTGGTGCGCGGCCGCACCGTGACCTCATGGCCGAGCCTGCGCACCGACCTCAGCAACGCCGGCGCGAGCTGGGTGGACGAGCCGGTGCACACCGACAACGGGCTGGTCACCAGCCGCAAGCCGGACGACCTGCCGGCCTTCTGCGGCGAGCTGGTCGAGCAGCTGGCCGCGGGCCGGCACGCGCACCAGCACGCCTGACCGCGTTTGGCTGCGAACCCCGCCGCTCAAGGGTCACGCTGGGACCATGGACGTTGCCACCGGGCAGCTGACCCGCGGCCCGCTGACCGAGGAGGAGCTGCGCCGCATCGACGCCTATTGGCGCGCGGCCAACTACCTGACCGCCGGGCAGATCTACCTGTTGGCCAACCCGCTGCTGCGACAGCCGCTCGCGCCCGAACACGTCAAGCCGAGGCTGCTCGGGCACTGGGGCACCGGCCCGGGGCTGAACCTGCTCTACGCGCACGCCAACCGCGCCATCGTGGCCCGCGATCTGGATGCCATTTTCATTACCGGCCCCGGGCACGGCGGACCGGCGATCGTCGCCAACACGTGGCTGGAAGGTACGTATGGCGAGCGGTACCCCTCGGTCGGCCGCGACGAGGCCGGCATGGCGCAGCTGTTCCGGCAGTTCTCCTTCCCCGGCGGGATCCCGAGTCATGTCGCGGCGGAGGTGCCCGGCTCCATCCACGAGGGCGGCGAGCTCGGCTACTCCCTGATGCACGCGTACGGGGCGGCGTTCGACAACCCAGACCTGGTGGTGTTCTGCGTCATCGGCGACGGCGAGGCGGAGACCGGGCCGCTGGCCGGCAGCTGGCTGTCCAACATGTACCTCAATCCCGCGCGTGACGGTGCCGTGCTGCCGCTGCTGCACCTCAACGGGTACAAGATCGCCGGCCCCACCATCCTGGCCCGGATTCCCGAGGACGACCTGCGGTCCATGCTTCACGGCTTCGGCTACCAGCCGTACTTCGTGGCCGGCGACGATCCGGACCAGGTGCACCAACTGCTGGCAGCGAGCATGGACCGCGCGCTGGACGAGATCGCCGCGATCCAACGCGCTGCCCGCACCACCGGCAGGGTCACCCGGCCGCGCTGGCCCATGCTGGTGGTGCGTACGCCGAAGGGCTGGACCGGACCGTCCGAGGTGGACGGAAAGCGGGTGGCCGGCACGTACCGCGCGCATCAGGTCCCCATCGACGAGGTGCGGGACAACCCGGCCCACCTGGCCGAACTGGAACGGTGGCTGCGCAGCTACCGGCCGGAGGAGCTGTTCGACGAGGCGGGCGCACCGGTGCCGGCCATCGCCGACCTGCCGCCGCGCGGCGACCGGCGGATGAGCGCCAACCCGCACGCCAACGGCGGCGCCCTGCTGCGCGACCTGGTGCTGCCCGATTTCCGGCGGTACGCGGTTTCGGTGGACCGGCCTGGCCGGCAGATGTCGCAGGCCACGCACGTGCTGGGCGGGTGGCTGCGGGACGTCATCCGGGCCAACCCGGACCGGTTCCGGCTGTTCGGGCCGGACGAGGTCAGCTCCAACGAGCTGGACCAGGTCTTCGCCACCACCGGCCGGGTGTTCCTCGGCGACTCCGCAGACCGCCCCGGGGAGGACGACTCCCACCTGTCCCCCGACGGCCGCGTGGTCGAGGTGCTCTCCGAGCACCTGTGCCAGGGCTGGCTGGAGGGGTACCTGCTGACCGGCCGGCACGGGGTGTTCACCAGCTACGAAGCGTTCGTCCACATCGTCGACTCGATGGTCAACCAGCACGCCAAGTGGCTGAAGGTGAGCCGGGGGGTGCCGTGGCGCCGGCCGCTCGCCTCGCTGAACTACCTGCTGTCCAGCCACGTCTGGCGGCAGGACCACAACGGCTTCTCCCACCAGGACCCGGGCTTCATCGACCACGTGGTGAACAAGAAGGCCGAAGTGGTCCGCGTCTACCTGCCACCGGACGCGAACACCCTGCTGTCCATCATGGACCACTGCCTGCGCAGCCGGAACTACATCAACGTGGTGGTGGCCGGCAAGCAGCCCGCGCCGAGCTGGCTGAACATGACCGATGCGGACCTGCACTGCCGGCGTGGGGCCGGCATCTGGCAGTGGGCCAGCACCGACGCGGGCGGAGAGCCGGATGTGGTGCTCGCCTGCGCCGGCGACGTGCCCACCTTGGAGACCCTCGCCGCCACCGACCTGATCCGCCAGCACCTGCCCGACCTGAAGGTGCGGGTGGTCAACGTGGTGGACCTGATGCGACTCCAGCCGCCCAGCGAGCACCCGCACGGCCTGCCGGACGCCGAGTTCGACACCATCTTCACCCGCGACCGGCCGGTCGTGTTCGCCTACCACGGCTACCCGTGGCTGATCCACCGGCTCACCTACCGGCGGACCAACCACGCCAACCTGCACGTGCGCGGCTACAAGGAGGAGGGCACCACCACCACGCCGTTCGACATGGTGATGCTCAACGACATGGACCGGTACCATCTGGTCATTGACGTCATCGACCGGGTCCCGGGGCTGGGCACCTCCGCCGCGCACCTGCGCCAGGCGATGGTCGACGCCCGCCAGGAGTGCCGGGCGTACACCCGCCAGTACGGCGAGGACGCTCCGCAGATCCGCGACTGGACCTGGCCGTACTGACTGGACCTGGTCGTACTGACACGCGTACCGACACCGGGGGTGTGATGCTCGCCTGGCAGGTGGTGGCGCCGGGGCCGATCGCCAGCCGCCCGCTGCGCCGGGCAGAACTGCCCGTCCCCCAACCCGGCCCGGACGAGCTGCTGGTGCGGGTCCGCGCCTGCGCGGTCTGCCGCACCGATCTGCACGTGGCCGAGGGCGACCTGCCGCCGCACCGGCCGCACGTCGTGCCCGGCCACCAGGTGGTCGGCGTGGTCGCCGGCGCCGGGCCGGAGGTGACCGGCTTCGCCGAGGGCGACCGGGTCGGCGTGGCGTGGCTGCGGCGTACCGACGGCACCTGCCGCTTCTGCCTGCGCGGCGCGGAGAACCTCTGCCCGGCCTCGGAGTACACCGGCTGGGACGCCGACGGCGGCTACGCACAGTACACAACCGTCCCGGCCGCGTACGCGTACCGCCTGCCAGCCGGCTACCCGGACGAGGAGCTGGCGCCGCTGCTGTGCGCCGGCATCATCGGCTACCGCGCGCTGCGCCGCGCCCAGCTGCCGCCCGGCGGCCGGCTGGGCATCTACGGCTTCGGCGCGTCGGCACACCTCACCGCGCAGGTGGCGATCGCCCAGGGGGCCCGGGTATACGTGCTGACCCGGTCCGAGCAGGCCCAGCGGCTCGCCCTTGCGCTGGGCGCGGTCTTTGCCGGACCGGCCGACGCCGCACCGCCGGAGCCGCTGGATTCGGCGATCGTGTTCGCCCCGGCCGGCACGGTGGTGCCGGTGGCCCTCGCCGCGCTGGACCGCGGCGGCACGCTCGCGGTCGCCGGCGTGCACCTGACCGACGTCCCGGCCCTGAACTACGAGCGGCACCTGTTCCGCGAGCGCACGCTGACCAGCGTCACCGCCAACACCCGCGAGGACGGCCGGGAGCTGCTCGAGCTCGCCTCGCGGCACCGGCTGCGGGTCTCGACCACCCCGTACCCGCTGGACCGGGCCGACGCCGCGCTGGCCGACCTGGCGGCGGGCCGGGTGACCGGGGCCGCGGTCCTGGTCGCGTAGGCCGCGCACGTGTCGCCCGCGGCGATGGGGGTACCTCGAGGGAATGCGACAGGACGAGAGCTACCCGGCGCCGGTCTCCGACCCGACCAACACGGGGATTCCGGAGTACGCCGACGACGACTCGACCGCGTACGACGGTGTCGACTCCCCGCGCGTGGCCGACGGCCCCGACCCCTGGCCGGTGCCCCGGGACCGGGACGACGGGCCGATGGGCCTGGACGACGTCGCGACCACACCGGAGGGGCAGCGCCAGGGATCCTCCCTGGATGACCGCCTCGCCGCCGAGGAGCCCGATGTCGGCGAGGAACAGCTGCCCATCCCGGGCTCGGCGCTCGGCGACGAGGTGACCACCGAGGCGCAGGAGGCCACCGAGGGCAGGGACGTGGAGGTTCTGGACGGCGACCCCACCCAGTGGCCGGACCCGGAGTCGCCGGTCTCCTCGTACGACGGGGAGGGGCCGGACCCGCTCGAGGAGGGGC
>JADGHA010000330.1 GCA_019689695.1 Micromonosporaceae bacterium
AAGGAGATCTTGGTGCCGCACCGCCGGAACCGGGTGGGGCCGGGCGCGGTCCCGGGGTACACTGCCCGCATGACGACCAGGGCTTACCAGCTGCTTGGTAGGCCGTGCTGACGCGCCACGAGTAGACGCGACAGCACGGCGGCCCCTCCTGCGCGAGGGGCTTTTTGGTGCCTGCAGAATGCCCTGGATACCAAGGACCCAAGGTGGCGACGATGAGCGAGAGCACCGCGGACCGGGACGTCCCGCCGTTCCGGTACACCGCGCAGATGGCGGACGAGATCGAGCGGCGCTGGCAGGACTACTGGGAGGAGCACGGCACCTTCAACGCGCCGAACCCGGTCGGTCCGCTCAGCGACCCCGACCACCCGCGTGCCGGCGCGCCCAAGCTCTACGTGATGGACATGTTCCCGTACCCGTCGGGTTCGGGGCTGCACGTCGGCCACCCGCTGGGCTACATCGGCACCGACTGCTACACCCGCTACCAGCGGATGGCCGGCCGCAATGTGCTGCACCCGATGGGCTTCGACGCGTTCGGGCTGCCCGCCGAGCAGTACGCGGTGCAGACCGGCGCCCACCCGCGCAAGACCACCGAGGAGAACGTCGCGCGGTACCGGGCGCAGCTGCGCCGGCTGGGGCTGGCCTACGACAACCGGCGGTCGTTCGCCACCACCGACCCCGAGTTCTACCGCTGGACCCAGTGGATCTTCCTGCAGGTCTTCAACTCCTGGTACGACCCGGCAGTGCGCAAGGCCCGCCCGATCGCCGAGCTGGTCGCCGAGTACGAGTCGGGAGCGCGCCGCACGCCGGACGGGCGCCCCTGGGCGGAGCTGGACCCGGTCGAGCGGCGACGGGTGATCGACGACCACCGGCTGGCCTACATCTCCGACGCGCCGGTGAACTGGTGCCCCGGGCTGGGCACGGTGCTGGCCAACGAGGAGGTGACCGCGGACGGCCGGTCCGAGCGCGGCAACTTCCCGGTCTTCAAGCGCAACTTGAAGCAGTGGATGATGCGGATCACCGCGTACGCCGACCGGCTGCTGGAGGACCTGGACCTCCTGGACTGGCCGGAGCCGATCAAGCTGATGCAGCGGAACTGGATCGGCCGCTCGACCGGCGCGCACATCGACTTCCCGACCGACGCGGGCCCCCTGCGGGTGTTCACCACCCGGCCCGACACCGTCTTCGGGGCGACCTACATGGTGGTGGCGCCCGAACACGAGCTGGTGGACCGGCTGGTGCCGGCCGCCTGGCCGGCGGGGACCAAGCCGGCCTGGACCGGCGGCCACGCCACCCCGCGGGAGGCGGTCGACGCCTACCGCAAGTTCGCCGCGGCCAAGACGGACGTGGAGCGGCAGGCGGACGCCAAGGAGAAGACCGGGGTCTTCGTCGGCGCCTACGCCACCAACCCGGTCAACGGCGCGCGCATCCCGATCTTCACCGCCGACTACGTGCTGGCCGGCTACGGCACCGGGGCGATCATGGCGGTGCCCGGCCAGGACGAGCGGGACTGGGAGTTCGCGGAGGTCTTCGACCTGCCGATCATCCGGACCGTGCAGCCGCCGGCGGACTTCGACGGCAAGGCCTACGTCGGCGACGGACCGGCGATCAACTCCGGGTTCCTGGACGGCCTGGGGGTCGAGGACGCCAAGAAGAAGATCATCCAGTGGCTGGAGGAGAACGGGCACGGCCAGGGCGCGGTCACCTACCGGCTGCGGGACTGGCTGTTCAGCCGCCAGCGGTACTGGGGCGAGCCGTTCCCGATCGTCTACGACGAGACCGGCCTGCCGGTGGCGCTACCCGAGTCGATGCTGCCGGTGGAGCTGCCCGACATCGCGGACTTCTCACCCAAGACATTCGATCCGGAGGACGGGGACAGCACCCCGGAGACCCCGCTGTCGCGGGAGCGGCAGTGGGTCGAGGTCGAGCTGGACCTGGGGGACGGGCCGAAGCGGTATACCCGGGAGACCAACGTGATGCCGCAGTGGGCCGGCTCCAGCTGGTACGAGCTGCGCTACCTGGACCCGGCCAACGACCAGGCGATGGTGGACCCGGCCAACGAGCGGTACTGGATGGGCCCGCGGGACGAGCGCGACTGCGGCGGCGTGGACCTGTACGTCGGGGGCGTGGAGCACGCCGTCCTGCACCTGCTGTACGCCCGGTTCTGGCACAAGGTGCTGTACGACCTGGGGCACATCAGCAGCTGCGAACCGTTCCGGCGGCTGTTCAACCAGGGCTACATCCAGGCGTACGCGTACACCGACGAGCGCGGCTCCTACGTGCCCGCGGAGGAGGTCGTCGAGCGGGACGGCCGGTACTTCTACGGCGACAAGCCGGTCCGCCGGGAGTACGGCAAGATGGGCAAGTCCCTGAAGAACGTGGTCACGCCGGACGAGATGTGCGCCGCCTACGGCGCGGACACCTTCCGGGTGTACGAGATGTCCATGGGCCCGCTGGAGGTGTCCCGGCCGTGGGAGACCCGGGCCGTGGTCGGGTCGTACCGCTTCCTGCAGCGGGTCTGGCGGGCGATCGTGGACGAGCAGACCGGCGCGCTGCGCGTGGTCGACGAGGCGGCCGACGAGCAGACCCGCCGGCTGCTGCACCGCACCATCGACGGGGTGCGCACGGACATGGAGGCCATGCGCTTCAACACCGCGGTGGCCAAGCTGATCGAGCTGACCAACGGGCTGACCCGGCTGTCCGCCACGCCGCGCGAGGTGGCCGAGGCGCTGGTGCTGATGCTCTCGCCGTTCGCGCCGCACCTGGGCGAGGAGCTGTGGCGGCGGCTGGGCCATCCGGAGTCGCTGGCCTACGAGCGGTTCCCGTCCGCCGACCCGGCGCTGCTGGTGGCCGAGTCGGTGACCTACCCGGTGCAGGTCAACGGCAAGGTCCGCGCGCGGGTCGAGGTCCCCGCCGACGCGGCCGAGGACGCGGTGCGCGCGGCCGCGCTGGCCGCGGTCGCCGAGCACACCGCCGGCCGGGAGCCGCGCAAGGTCATCGTGGTCCCCGGCCGAATGGTCAGCGTCGTCCTCTGATTCCGGCTCGCGCCTGAGCGGGCCGGAATCGTCCCCTTGGCCGACGGGGCGGCGGCGTCATGCGGCGCGGATGGCGGCCAGCCGCTCGGCCCGCAGCCGCTCCGGCCAGGTGTCGTCGATCGGGGCGAGCCGGTCCACCCCGATCGCCCAGCGCAGCAGCAGGTCGGCGATGGCCGGGTTGCGCGACAGCGCCGGACCGTGCGAGTAGGTGCCGAGCACCTTGCCCCGCCAGGCGCCCTCGGTGACCCCGTCGTTGCCGACGCCAGCGGTGACCCGGGCGAGCGGGTAGACGTTCGGGCCCAGGTGGGTGCGGCCGCCGTGGTTCTCGAACCCGGTCAGTGGCGGCAGGCCGAGTCGCGGGTCGATGTCCCCGGCCAGCTCGCCCACCGCGCGGGTGGCGCCGCGGTCGGACTCGATGTCGAGCAGTTCCAGTCCGGCGCACTTGGCGCCCTTGGCGAAGAAGGTGCGCCCGAGCAGCTGGTACCCGGCGCAGACCGCGAAGATCACCGCGCCCCGGTCGACCGCGCGGTGCAGCGCCCCGTCCGCGGCCAGCCGCTGTGCGGCCAGCGCCTGCGGGCCGTCCTCCCCGCCGCCGAGCAGGTAGATGTCGGCCGTGTCAGGCAGCCGCTGGTCGGAGCGCACCTCGATTGCCTCCACCGCGAGGCCGCGCAGCTGCGCCCGCCGGGCCAGGATGAGCAGGTTTCCCCGGTCGCCGTAGGTGGACAGCAGGTCCGGGTAGACCCAGACGATGCGGACGTCACTCGACACGGTCCAACTCCGCTCGGATGTCCTGGAACGCGGTGTAGTTCGCGATGACCTCCAGCCGGCCGGGCGGGACCGCGGCCAGTCCGTCCCGGAACGACGGCACGTGCCGGAACGGCACCTCGTTGACCTCCAGCCGCACCGCCAGATCGTACGCCCGGTCCCCGGTGATCAGGACCGGCCGGCCCCGCATCGGGGAGAAGTCCACGTCGAACAGCCAGGAGGTGTCCAGGCCGTCCGGACCGCGCGCGTTGATGGCCAGCAGCGTGGGCGCCTGGTCGGCCATGTCGAACGCCTCCAGCCAGCCGGCGGGGTTCTTCGCCAGCAGCAGCCGGATGCTGCGCCCGTCCCGCACCACCTGCGCGTACCGGCCGGCGACCGAGGTCACCTCGGCCAGCCTGGGCAGCGCATCGGCCACGCGTACTCCGAACTGGACGGCGACGGCGAGCGCGGTGGCCGCATTGGCCTGGTTGATCCGGCCGGGCAGCTGCAGCTTGACTTCGTGCGGCACCCCGGCCGGGTCCACCACCGAGCCGTCCTCCAGTCTCCACTGTGGATCCGGCCGGCGCAGGTCGCAGCCGGTGCAGCGCCACCATTGCTCACCTGCCCGCCGTGGCGTCCCGCCCGATTCGCCGTTCCGCTCGATCGCGGAGCCGCACTCCGGGCAGACCCAGGAGTCGTCGTGCCAGCGCTGCCCCGCGCCGACCCAGGTCACCGAGGGGACGCTCCGCGCGGCCCAGACCACCATCGGATCGTCGGCGTTGGCCACCACGTGCACCCGCGGATGGGAGGCCAGCGCATCGCGCCACAGCTGGGCCATCATGGCCACCTCCTTGGCCCGGTCCAGCTGGTCACGGGAGAGGTTGAGCAGCGCCACCACGCGGGGCTCGGTCGCCGCGAGCACCTGCGCGAGGTAGTGCTCGTCCACCTCCAGCACGGCGTACGGGGTGGCGCCGGCCCGGGCCAGCGCGGAGGTGTGGCCGGTGGGCATGTTCGCGCCGAAAGAGTTGGTGGCGACCGGACCGAGCACGCCCATGGCGGCGGTGGTCAACCGGGTGGTGGTGGTCTTCCCGTTGGTCCCCGAGATCAATGCGATCTGCCGACCCGCCGCCAGGTGGGCCAGCAGGTCAGGGTCGATCTTGAGGCCGAGCCAGCCGCCGATCACCGAGCCGTCGCCGCGGCCGGCCGCCCGGGACAGCGCCGCCGCGGTCCGCGACACCGAGCTGGCCACCTTGGCCCGGAGGGGGAGCTTCACCGTGGTTCCCCCGCCCGCGGCACCCCTGCCCGCC
>JADGHA010000331.1 GCA_019689695.1 Micromonosporaceae bacterium
CGCTGTGGGTGTCGCCCCCCCCGCCCCGTGCGCGGGGGGGGGGGGGGGGGCGCGGCCCCCCCCCCCCCCCCCCCCACCACTCCCCGGGTCCCAGCCATCTGGCAACGGGTCTGGCTTCGACGGGATACGCGCCGCAGCGCTGCCAGAACCAAGCGCATTTCCTCTCAGGCCGGGCGCGGCGCCGAGCCCGGCAGCGGGCTGTTGTCGAGGTACCGGACCTCGTAGACCCGTTCGGTGAACTTCCAGCCTTCCGGGGTGCGCTGGTAGCGGTCGTGGTAGATGGCGTAGTTCACGTGCGAACTGCCGTCGCGCAACCGCATGAGCTCGTGCATGTACGCGCGGCCCGTGGCGGTGTCGCCGTCGAGCCGTATCGTGCCCGGGTGGGTGGTCTGTACGAAGAAGTCCCACATCTCTTGCAGCCGCTCACCCCCGACGCGGATCTCCTCCCGACCGACCAGCTCGACGGGCACGTTGGGCATCCGCAGCACGCCGTCCGGCGTGAACAAGGACGCGAGGCGGGCCCGGTCGCGCATCATCACCGCGTCGGTGAACTCGCCGCGCAGCGCCTCGATCTCGATGCGGTCAGCGATGGCCTGAAAGTCGCTCATCAGTTCCTCCTGTGGTCGTCCGACCACTACGACAACCCAACGCCGCGAAACGTGACGCGGCGCGAGCCACCTCACACTTCGGTTGGCTGTGTTGTCGAACTGAGTAAGGCCAGACGTCACCGAGGAGAGGTGGCGAAACCATGTCTGGGCCATCCGCGACCCGGAGAGCTTCGTCCCTGGACCACCGGCTGATCCCGCTAACCGCGTTCCGCGGCCAGCTCCCGCAGCCGGGCCAGCAGGTCACTGCGACCGGTGCAGCCCAGGCGTTGCCGGATGCGGGCCACGTGGTGCTCGACGGTCTTCGCGGAAATGAACAGCCGGTCACCGATCTGCCGGTAGGTCATCCCGGCCAGGACCAGCTCCGCCACCTCCTGCTCGCGCTCGCTCAGCCGGCAGACCGGCCGCTGCGTCGCGCCGGGACGGCCGGCCGGCGGGTCACCAGGCGATCCGCCGGCCGGCCTGGACCCGGCCCCCCGACCCTGCAGCTGCCGGGCGCACTCCAGCAGCGCCACCATCGCCTTGCGGTCGGTGGTGCGGATCGCCGCCTGGCCGGCCAGCCGCGCGCCGTCCCAGCCCAGCCCGGCTTCGTGCAGCCCGCGGGCCGCGGCCTCGACGGCGGCCGGATCGACCCGGCCGGCCAGGACGGCCAGCCAGCACTCGGCGGCCGAGGCGAGCGCCGCGCAGGTCCGGTTGTGGGCGGCGATCCTGGCCAGCGCCGCGGCGTGCTCGCCGGCCTGCGCCGGCCGGGCAGCCGGCGGACGCCGGCTGGTCGCCGCTCCGCCTGGCTGCGCGGCGAGGATCGCCGCGTGCAGCCCGCTCCAGTGCAGCATCGCCGCCCACAGTGGAGGGTCACCGAGCCGGTGCAGCATCTCGCGGGCCTGGACCAGGTGCGGCTCCAGCCGGTCCTGGTCGCCCAGCCGGGCGGCGGCGACGGCGAACTCCCCCAGCGGGAGGAGGGTGAACAGGTCGACCGGATGGCGCAGCATGGCCTCACAGGCGTGCGCCCACGCGCGGCGCAGCGTCGGCAGGTCACTGCTGCGCCGGGCCAGCCCGACCTCCAGCCCGACCGCGAACACCCAGTCCCGGGGCTCCATGTGGGTCGCCGCGCCGGTGACCGCGGCCAGCGTCTCGGTCGCCGCCGCCGTGTCGCCGCGGGCCATCGCAATCCAGGCTCGCAGCAGGCGGTGCCGCGCGGACATCAGGTCGCCGCCCAAGCCGGCGGCGATGGCCCGGGACAGCACCGAGTCGGCGATGCGCAGCTCGCCGCAGTGCAGGCCGACCAGCGCGGTGAGCGCCGCCGGGCTGTCCGGCAGCAGCACCGCACGGCCGGCCGGCTCAAGCAGCGCGCAGGCACGCACCAGCGTGGCGAGGGCACCGGTGGCCGAGCCGACCACCGACTCGTGGACGCCGCGCGCCATCAGGGGGGCTGCGCCGGCCAGCAGCGTCGGCGGGCTGTCGCCGGGCGGCGCCTCCAGCAGACGCTGCGCGTCGGAGAGCTGGCCGGTGCCGATCAGGCCGACCGTGGCGAGCACCCCGCACGGCCCGCCGGCCCAGCGCAGCAGTTCGGCACTGCGGGCCAGCTGCCCCCGGTGGGCCAGGGCGGTCGCCGCCACCAGGGCGCCGCCGCGCAGCTCCCCCGGCCGGGCACCGCCGGACCGGCCCGCCGCGCCTGCCGGTCCCGCGTGACCGGGGTCCTCCGCGGCGCTCAGGATCCCCGTGCTCGCCCCGTCGGGCGCCGCGATCACCTGGTCGGCCAGGCGCAGCGCCAGGTCCAGGTCGCCGGCGAGGGCGGCGGCGTGCGCCCAGCGTGCCCGCACCGCGGCGACCGGACGGCCCGCCTCGACCGCGGCCGCGTACAGCTGGGCGGCCGTGGCCGGCTGCTCGGGCAGCGCCTCGGCGGCGGCCGCCTCGAAGGTGGCGGCGATCCCGGGCCCGACCAGGCCCGTGCCGAGCAGCGGGCGGGCCAGCGGCAGGACGGCGCCGCCGCGCTCGCGGCGCAGCTCGGCCAGGCGCCGCAGGACGTCCACCCGATGCTCGGCGGGAGTGAGCGTGGCGATGGCCCGCTCGGCCACCGGCAGCAGGGCGCCGGCCTGGTCGAGCAGCCCGGTGGCGCGGGCCGCGGCGCTGAGCTCGGCCAGGCCGTCCGGGTCGCGGCCGAGCAGCGCGCCGAGCAGCTCCAGTTGCAGCCCCATGCCCGCCTGCGTGGCGACCAGAAGCTGCCGCAACGCCGGTTCCATCCGCTCCCAGTCGGACCGGAACTGCGCCACCGCGAACGGCGGCAGCTGGGCCGCGGCACCGTCCACTGTAGTCTCACCGGTGCCGGCGAGCGCGGCCGCGACCCAGGCCACGAACCGCGGGACGCCGCCGGTGTACGCGCAGACGGACTCGGCCAGCTCCGCCGGCGGCGGGCAGCCCAGCGCCGAGCCGAGGCGCGCGGCGACCTGCGCGGCATCGAACGGGCCGAGCGCTACCAGCGGCCAGGACCGGCCGAGCGCGCCGCCCAGCTCGGCCAGTGCCGGGCGCGGGAGCGGCCGGTACGCCGCGACGAGCGGCAGCGACCGCGCCTCGGCCAGCTCGCGCAGCCGCACCAGCTGCGGGTCTGGCAGCAGGTGCGCGTCGTCGACGAGCAGCACGGCGCCGCCGTCCGTCCGCCGTGCCATCGCCTGGGCCATGCCGATCACCGGCACCCCGGCCCGCAGGTACTCCTGGCGCACGGCCTCCAGCAGCGTGGACTTGCCGTGCCCGCCCGGGGCGACGATCCCGACGGCGAGCGGGGTGAGCGGGTCGGTCGAGGCGGCGTCGAGCAGCGGCGCGGCCTGGTCGTCGAGGAGCAGTTCCGGTCGGGTTGCGGTTGGCAGGCTCAACGGCATCCTTCTTGGTCTCGGGGGATCAGGCGAGGGCGGATCCGGCCACCGTCAGCAGCACCCCGACCGTGATCATCAGGGCCACGGCGGCGCCCAGCAGCGACGGCTTGAGCTCAGGCAGCAGCTGGATGGACGGTCGCCGGTTGGATAGGCGGCCAGCCGCCCCGGACCCCACCCAGATGGGCGTGATCTCGACCGGCGGCCGCGGTGGTGGTGCGGGCAACCTGGGGTGCCGGCGGACCAGCTGGTCGCCCGGCGGCCGACCGGCCGGCGGCTCAGGCATGGTGCGGGCAGGGTCGGCGGACACGGGCTGCGGTATCCCCGGCCGGGCTGCCTGCAGCAGGTTGCGCGCGGCCGCGGCGGCGCCCGCGGCGACCGCGGCCTCGGGGCTCGCCGCGACCACTGCCGGGCAGTCCAGCTCCGCTGCGACGAGGTCGGCCACCAGCGGGATCCGCGAGGATCCACCGACCAGCAGCGCCGCGGCCAGGTCACCGGGGCGCAGGCCGCAGGACCGGACGGTGCGCAGCAGGGTGTCGACCGTACTGGCGATCCAGGGCAAAACCAGTTCTTCGAACTCGGCCCGGGTCACCACGACCTCGGTCCGCAGCTGCGGCAGTCGCACCTGGACAGTCGCCTCGCCGGCCACCGACAGCTGCTCCTTGGCCCGGGTGCACTCCTCGCGCAGCCAGGCCATGCCCAGGCGCAGCTGGGGGTCGGCGGGATCCGGGTCGGCCAGCGCCGAGGCGCCGGACCGGCCGCCGCCGGGCTGGGACCGGCTCGCCGCGGCCCGCACGTGCTCGACCAGCGCGTCGTCCAGGTCGCACCCGCCGACCGGCGCCCCGCCGGAGGACCAGCCGAGCAGCTCGAAAGCGACCGGGCCGGTGCGCCGGACCACGGCCGCCTCGAACTCCTCCGCGCCGAGGTTGTAGACCGCCAGCACGTCACCGACCTCCACCCGCTGCCGCGCGGCGTGCCCGACCGCCGCGGCGACCGGCTCGGGAAGCAGCCGCACGTCGTCCAGGCCGATGTCCCGCAGCGCCTGCTGCAGCAGTCCTTTGCGGTGGGCGCCCCAGGACGCGGGGTGGGTGACGGCGATGTGCTCGGCCGGGGCGCCCTCGGTGGCGGCGACCCGCTCGACCACCCACATGACGGTGGTCGCGACGAGGGCCTGGGCGCTGCACAGCTCGCCGCCGATCGACAGCGGTACCTCGTCGCCGACCCGCCGGCTGAACCCGCGCGCCGCCCGCCGGCCGCTGGGCACGTCCGGCTCCCGGCCCAAAACGAGGCTGCCGTCCGGGGCCAGGGACAGCACCGAGGGGACGGTGCCGGTCCCGGTCCCCAGCCGGGCCGGCACGACGTCGCCGGGCTCCCCGGCCTCCAGGTAGGCGATCGCGGCGGCCGTGCGGCATGTGCCGACATCGATGCCGAGCACGTAGGGCATGCAGGCTGTTCCTCCCGGTCACGGTGAAACACCGGCCAGCTGGCTTGGGATTCACCTGTTCGTACCAAAGCCCAACGAATGATGGGAGCCCCAAGATTCGGCCGAACGCATCCCCAATCCCCCTAACGTCCGACCCGCCCGCGT
>JADGHA010000332.1 GCA_019689695.1 Micromonosporaceae bacterium
CGCGGGGCAGGCACGGGGTCACCACGTCCTCCCGCATCACGTTGGTCAGCGGCACCGAGTGCGAGGTGGGGGGAATATCCGCGGCGGCCACCTCCCCGACCCGCGCGACCGCCTGCAGGATCACGTCCAGCTGGCCGGCGAACGTGTCCAACTCGTCCTCGGTCACGGCCAGCCGCGACAGGCGCGCCAGATGCGCGACCTCCTCGCGGGAAATGGCAGCCATCACGCCCCCTGTGTACTCGACACCAACCTGGCGAGTCTATTTGAGCCCGGCCGGTGACCGGCGGCTGGGCCAGGCGACCGGCTGCACCGGTGGCGCGGCCGGCCGCAGCGGGCGGTACCGCTGCACCCAGTCGGCAACCTGCCCGGCGGGCAGCGGCTGGGCGAAGAACCAGCCCTGCGCGACGTGGCAGCCGGCGGCGTGCAGCAGCCGCCAGGTGTGCTCGTCCTCCACCCCCTCGGCCACCACCCGCAGGCCCAGGGCGTTCGCCAGCTCGATCACCGACCGCACGATCGCCGCGTCGTCGGCGTCACCGGCCATGCCCAGCACGAAGGAGCGGTCCACCTTCACCTCGGCCAGCGGCAGCCGGCGCAGGTGCTGCATGGAGGAGTAGCCGGTGCCGAAGTCGTCCAGCGCGATCGCCACGCCGAGCCGGTCCAGCCGGCCGATGGTGGCCAGCACCCGGCCGGGGTCGGCCATCAACGCGCCCTCGGTGATCTCCAGCTGGAGGCAGGCCGGGGACAGCCCGTGCCGGCGGATCCGCCCGGCGATCCAGTCGACGATCTCCGGGGTGTGCAGGTCGCGGACGCTGACGTTCACCGCCGCACGCAGGTGCAGGCCGGCCGCCGCCCACCGGGCGAGCTGGTCGACCACGTCCTCGATCACACGCCGGGTGAGCAGCCGCATCACCCCGCTGTGCTCGGCCACCTTGGTCAGCTCTTCCGGGTTGACCAGCCCGCGCCGCGGGTGGTGCCAGCGCAGCAGTGCCTCGACCCCGACCACCTCGCCGGTCGCGATCTCCACCTGCGGCTGGTAGTACATCGAGATCTGGTCGCCGAACACGCCCTGGCCCGCGTCGCGGTCCGCCCCAGAGGGGGACGACTGGAGCGCCCGGCGCAGGTCGCCGAGGAGGCTCAGCCGGTCGGCGGAGTTGTGGTCGGCCTCCGCGGCGTAGACCGCCACCGCGTCCCCGCGGTGCTTCGCCTCGTACATCGCCACGTCGGCACGGCGCATCAGCGTGGCGAAGTCGATGCCGTGGTCGGGGTAGAGCGCGATGCCGATCGAGCCGCTCACGTCCAGCGGCAGCCCGTCCAGCCACACCGGCTCGGTCAGCGCGCTGGCCACCCGTCGGGCCAGCGCCCGCGCCTGCTCGGCGTCGACCAGCCCGGGCGCGAGGATGGCGAACTCGTCCCCGCCCAGGCGGGCGACCAGGTCGCCGGGGCGTACCGTCCGGGTCAGCCGCCGGCCCACCTCGACCAGCAGCCGGTCGCCCACGGCGTGCCCGAGCGTGTCGTTGACGTGCTTGAACCGGTCCAGGTCAAGCAGGAGCAGGGCGAACCGCCGGTTCGCCACGCCGGTCGCGGCCCGCTGGCTGTGCGCGGCGGCCTGGCCGGCCACCTCCGTCACCAGCGCCTTGCGGTTGACCAGGCCGGTCAACGGGTCCAGCCGGGCCAGCCGCTCCTGCTCGGTCAGCTGCCGGGCCATCCGGTCGATGGCGTAGAGCGGGATCGCGACCAGCGGCACCATCGCCCAGGTGACCTGCGCGGCGAGCACCACGACCGGGCTGAGCAGCAGGGCACCCCCGGTCAGCGACTCGGCACCCAGGGCGCGGCCGAAGGCGGCCCACCCGTCCCGGCCACCCACCAGCCGGTGCGCGAGCGCCGCCGTCCCGGCCTGCACCAGGCACCAGGCGGCCGCGGCGGTCACCACGGCCGCGGCGTCGGCCAGCCCGGCGACCCGGCCGGGCGCCAGGTCCGCGCCGGGGAAGGTGTGGACCACCGCGTACGCCGAGGCGAGCGCCAGGATCGGTTGGGCGAGGCGGGCCGGCCAGCGCGACCAGGGCCGGCCGCCGCTCCGGCGGGCCAGCCGGGCCCGGATGAGCGGCCAGGCGGTGACCAGCCCGGCGACGGCGCGCACGGCGACCGCGGGGCCGAGCCCCCAGCCGAGCATGATCGCCATGGTGCACAGCTCGACCGGCAGCGGCCGGTGCGGGCCGCGCCCGGCGGTGCCCCCGGACACCGCCCTCGGCACGCAAGGCACGGCACCGATCAGGGCCAGGGCGGCGACCATCCAGAACGCGGTGGGCAGCCGGGACAGCTGCGTGGCCAGCACCGTGGCGACGGCACCGGCGACGACGACGCTGGCGGCGTACGCCAGGTAGCCGCCGGCGCGTCCGGGCGCGGGATCGCCGGGGGTGGTGGAGGGGCGCACGGCAGCCGTCTCCATCTCCACCTCCCCAGGTAGCTTTCCGGTGCCCGAGTGCCTGCCTGACGGTACGCCCGGGTACCCGCCCGCTCAACGACTACTCGCCGGGAACCTGCGCCACTTTCCGGGCCTCCTCCGGACCCCGCTCCAGCAGCACCTCGAAGCCCGCCTCGTCGAGCACCGGCACCTTGAGCTGGACCGCCTTGTCGTACTTCGAGCCGGGGTTGTCCCCCACCACGACGAAGCCGGTCTTCTTCGACACCGACCCGCTCACCTTGCCACCGCGGGTCGCCACCGCCTCGGTCGCCTCGTCCCGGGAGTACCGGGCCAGCGAGCCGGTCACCACCACGGTCAACCCGGCGAGCGGGCCGGGGCCGGCCTGCGCCCGCTCCTCGGCCATCCGTACGCCCGCGCGGCGCCACTTCTCCACCACCTCGCGGTGCCAGTCCACGCCGAACCACTCGACGACGCTCTCCGCGATGGTCGGCCCCACGCCGTCCACGCCGGACAGCTCGGCCACGCTGGCCGCGGCGATCGCGTCGATCGACCCGAAGTGCCGGGCGAGCGCCTGGGCCGCGGTCGGCCCCACGTGGCGGATGGACAGCGCGACCAGCACCCGCCACAGTGGCCGATGCTTGGCCTCCTCCAGATTGGCCAGCAGCTTGGTGGCGTTGGTGGACAGCGACCCGTCCGCGTTGACGAAGAAGTCGACGCGGGACAGCTTCTCCGCATCGATGTCGAACAGGTCCCCCTCGTCGGTGATCACACCGGATTCCAGCAGCGCGATGCCGGCCTTGTAGCCCAGCACCTCGATGTCCAGCGCCCCCCGCCCGGCCAGGTGGAAGATCCGCTCGCGCAGCTGGGCCGGGCAGCTGCGGTGGTTGGGGCAGCGGATGTCGATGTCCGCCTCCTTCTCCGGCCCCAGCTCGGTCCCGCACTCCGGGCAGTGCGTCGGCATGGTGAACTCGCGCTCGTCACCGGTGCGCAGCTCCACCACCGGGCCGAGGATCTCCGGGATCACGTCACCCGCCTTGCGCACCACGACGGTGTCCCCGATCAGCACCCCCTTGCGCCTGACCTCCTGCTCGTTGTGCAGGGTGGCGAAGGCGACCGTCGAGCCGGCCACCTTCACCGGCTCCAGCGCCGCGTACGGGGTGACCCGGCCGGTCCGGCCCACGTTGACCTTGATGTCGAGGAGCTTGGTGTTCACCTCCTCGGGCGGGTACTTGAACGCGATCGCCCAGCGCGGCGCCCGGCTGGTCGCCCCCAGCCGGCGCTGGATCGCCACGTCGTCCACCTTCACCACCACGCCGTCGATCTCGTGCTCGACGTCGTGCCGGTGCTCGGCGTAGTAGGCGATGTACTCCCGCACCCCGGCCAGGTCGGGCACCACCCGCCAGCGGTCGCTGACCGGCAGCCCCCAACCCTTGAGCACCTCGTACGCCTGGGACTGGGCGGTCATCTCGAACCCCCGGCGGGCGCCGATGCCGTGCACCACCATGCGCAGCCCGCGGGAGGCGGTGATCCGCGGGTCCTTCTGCCGCAGGCTGCCCGCGGCCGCGTTGCGCGGGTTGGCGAACGGCGCCTTGCCCTGCTCGACCAGGCTGGCGTTGAGGTCGGCGAAGGCGGCCACCGGGAAGTAGACCTCCCCGCGCACCTCGATCAGGTCGGGCAGCCGGTCGCCGGCGAGCCGCTCCGGGACGTCCCGGATGGTCCGCACGTTCGGCGTGATGTCCTCGCCGGTCCGCCCGTCCCCGCGGGTCGCCGCCCGCACCAGCCGGCCCTTCTCGTAGGTGAGGTTGACCGCCAGCCCGTCCACCTTCAGCTCGCACAGGTACGCCGGCTCGGCGCCCGCGTCCCGGGCCACCCGGTCCGCCCAGGCGGCCAGCTCCTCCTCGGTGAACGCGTTGTCCAGCGACATCATCCGCTCGGCGTGCTCGACCGGGCTGAACAGCGTGGCGTAGGTGTAGCCGACGCGCTGGGTGGGCGAGTTGGGCGTGCGCAGCGACGGGTACTGCTCCTCCAGCGCCTGCAGCTCGCGGAACAGCGCGTCGTACTGGGCGTCCGAGATGACCGGCGCGTCCAGCACGTGGTACCGGTACTGGTGCTGGTCGACCTCCTCGGAGAGCGCGAAGTGCCGCTCCCGCGCCTCGGCCGGCGGCTCCGCACCCGCCGCCGCCTCCTGCTCGGCGGTCACCTGCCCCGGCTGGAACTCCGGCTCGGTCGGCCCGCTCGCCGCGCGTGCTTCCTCGGACACCCCGTTACCTCCCTGCCACACTGCTACAGGCACCGTAACCAGGAGGTACGACGTCCAGCTCACCCGGCCTCGGGACGAGGACCCCGTAGCCTGGCCACATGCAGGGCGCCTGGCCCGAACTGAACCTGCCCAAGGGGGTCCGCCGAGCCTGGGAAGAGCGGTATCCGCAGCTGCGATCGGCGGCGTGACACCGACTCCTGTCGATCATTTCCACCGCGAGGTGACTCGCGCTGCGCTGGGCGTAGCCGCCCTCCCGGCCGCACGGATCGCGACCCTCCGTGGGCAACTGGCGACCTGACGCTGGGCGCATCGGGGGTATCCGGAGTCCTGCGGCGCGGGTTACCGTCGCGGCATGGCCGACCCC
>JADGHA010000333.1 GCA_019689695.1 Micromonosporaceae bacterium
CGGGTGGGGCGCGGGGGGCGGGGGGGCCGCCGCCGCCGGCCCGGCCGGCGCCGACGCGCTCGCCAGCGGCTGTGACGAGCACGGCCCTGGTCGAGGTCGCGCCGATGTCCAGGCCGAGGACGAGCGCATCGGCGTCGCAGCGGGCCGGTCCTCCGTCGTCCGTCACGGGGTCGATCATGCCGGCGGGAGATAACAGTTTGAAAACTTGTCCCGAACTATTGACAAGCTGTCGAGTTCAGTAAGAAATTTTACCACTAACAGTTAAGAACCTTTTCTGAAAGGCGAGCCGTGGGCCAGTGTGACGTCCGGAGCTGGAGATGACCGGGCCGGTGGTGGCCGAGCCGGGGCGGGCCGCCGAGGCCGGCGGGCAGGCACCGGCCGGATCCGGGGCGTCCGACAGCGTGCTGGCCCGCGTCCGGACCCGGCTGCCGGAGTTCACCGGCGCCCTGCAGCGGGTCGCCGAGCTGGTCCTCGCCGATCCGACCGCGGCGGCCCGGGCCACCATCGTCGAGCTGGCCGAGCGGAGCGGGACCTCGCCGGCGACGGTGACCCGGTTCTGCCGGGCGCTCGGCTTCGAGGGCTACTCGGATCTGCGGCTCGGCATCGCGGGAGAGACCGGGCGGGCGGCCCGCGGCGCGGGTTGGACGATCGACATCGGCCGGGAGATCCAGCCGACCGATCCGCCGGAACGGGTGCTCGACCAGATCATGGCTGCGGACACCCGGGCCATGCAGGACACCGCGGCGCTGCTGGACCTGAAGGAGGTGGAGCGAGCCGCCGACGCGATCGCCGCCGCGGGCCGGGTGGACATCTACGGCGAGGGGGGCAGCGCCCTGGTCGGCGGCGAGATGCAGGTCAGCCTGCACCGCATCGGGGTGGCCGCCTGGGCCTGGGCGGACGTGCACAACGGGCTGGCCAGCGCGGCCCAGCTGCGCGCCGGCGACGTCGCCCTGGGCGTCTCGCACAGCGGGCAGACCCAGGAGACCATCGAGCTGCTCGCCGAGGCCGGCAGCCACGGCGCCACGACGGTCGCCCTGACCAGCTTCCCGCGGTCACCCCTGGCCGAGCTCGCGGACATCGTCCTGCTCACCGCGACCCAGGCCACCACGTTCCGGCCCGACGCGCTCTCCGCCCGGCATCCCCAACTCGTCGTCCTCGATTTGGTCTACATCGCTGTCGCCCAACGCACGCACGAGCGGGCGCACGCCGCGTTCCAGCGCACCGCCCGGGCGGTCGACGGGCACAAGTCACCCCAATCCCGATTCCCAACCGATCGATAGGAGACGGCAATGTCCCTCCCACGTGAGTTTCCCGACCTGACCCGCCGCACCCTGCTGCGGCGGGCGGCGGCCGCAGGCCTGCTGGCGACGCCCGCCGCCGGCCTGCTCGCCGCCTGCGCCGGCAACGAGCCGGACCGGCCCTCCTCCGGCGGCGGCGCCGAGAAGAGCAAGGACAACCCGTTCGGGGTCAAGGACGGCAGCTCGGTCAAGGTGGTGATCTTCAACGGCGGCCTGGGCGACCAGTGGGCCAAGGAGGACAAGGCCATCTTCGCCGAGAAGCACCCGAACATCACGGTCAACATGAGCTCGACTCAGAAGATCAAGACCGAAGAGCAGCCGAAGATGGCGACCACGCCGAGCGACCTGATCATGAACTCGGGCGCGGACAGCATGGATCGCAGCACGCTGATCAACGAGGGCGCCATCGAGCCGCTGGACGACCTGCTCACCGCGCCGGCGTGGGACAGCGAGGGGACGGTGGCCGACTCGCTGCTGCCCGGCACTGTCGCCGACGGCACCCAGAACGGCAAGTTCTACGTGGTGAACATCGCCTTCACCGTCTGGGGCAACTGGTACAACGCCGCGCTGTTCGAGAAGGAGGGCTGGCAGCCGCCGACCACCTGGGACGAGTTCTTCGCGCTCGCCCCGAAGATCAAGGCGAAGGGCATGGCGCCGTACGTGCACGACGCCGTGCACGGCTACTACCCGCGGTGGGCGCTCATGGCGAGCATCTGGAAGGCCGCGGGCAAGCAGGCCGTCATCAATATCGACAACCTGGAGGACGGCGCCTGGCAGGTCGACGGGGTCCTCAAGGGGCTCGAACCCTGGGAGAAGCTGGTCAAGGACAAGCTGCTGCTGCCGGGCCAGCTCAACCACACGCAGTCGCAGCAGGCCTGGCTGGACGGCAAGGCGGCATTCATCCAGGTCGGCACCTGGCTGAAGAACGAGATGGCGGCCACCATCCCGCCGGGCTTCGAGCTGACCCTCTCCGACTACTGGTCCAACCCGGACGACGTGGCGGCCAAGGACGTCTTCGCCGGCTCCGGCGAGGGCTTCGTGGTGCCCAGCAAGGCGCCGAACAAGGAGGCGGCGAAGGAGTTCCTGCGGGCGGTGCTGTCCAAGAAGGGCGCGGCCCGGTTCGCCGAGCTGACCAAGTCGCTGGCCTCCACCAAGGGCTCCGGCGACAACGTGCAGGACTCCGCGCTGGCCAGCGCGAACGCCCTCATGAAGCAGGCCACGGGCGACCTGATCTCGGTCAAGTTCCCCGACTTCTACGCCGACCTGGACAAGGAGAGCCAGAACCTGTCCGAGGAGCTGATGGCCGGCCGGATCACCGCGAAGCAGTTCGTCGACAAGATGCAGGCGGCCGCGGACAAGGTCAAGAAGGACGACTCGATCAAGAAGCAGACCAGGACGGCCTGACCCATTCGGTTCCCGGAAAGAAGTGAGTGACCATGCGGCACGGTGTCGCGCGTTTCGTCACGGGCTTCCTGGCCCTGCCAGTGGCGCTGTACCTGTTCTACGTGGTGTGGCCCTTTGCGCAGGCGGCGGGATACTCGCTGACCGACTGGGGCGGGTACTCGGACACCCAGAACTTCGTCGGTCTTGACAACTACGTCCGGCTGTTCAAGGACGAGCTGGTCCGGAAGGCGTTCTGGCACAACGTCTTCTTCCTGGTCACCCTGCCGCTGATCACGATCACGCTGGCCCTGTTCCTGGCCTTCCTGCTCAACGTGGGCGGGCGCGGGAACAGGGCCGGCGTCCGGGGCGTGTTCGGCTCAGCACTGTACAAGGTGATCTTCTTCTTCCCGATCACGCTGTCCCTCGTGGTCATCGCGATCATGTGGCAGCAGGTCTACCGGTCCGACGACCAGGGCCTGATCAACGGTGTGCTCATGAAGATCGGCCTGGTCGACCGCGACAACCCGATCGCCTTCACCGCCGACCCGGAACCCTTCCTCGGCGTCCCGGCGGTGCTCTGGTGGCTGCTGCTGATCGCCGTGTGGAGCGGGGTCGGCTTCTACATGGTGCTGTTCTCGGCCGCGATGCAGTCAATCCCGAAGGACATCTACGAGGCCGCGCTGCTCGACGGTGCCAGCCGGGTGCACACGTTCTTCCGGGTAACCCTGCCGCTGTTGCGGGACACGGTCGCGGTGGCGTGGGTCTACCTCGGGTTCATCGCGCTGGACATGTACGCGCTGGTCTTCGTGATGACCCCCAGCCAGGGCGGGCCGAACCACGCCAGCGAGATCTTCGCATCGGTGATCAACTTCACCGCGTTCCAGAAGGGCCAGTTCGGCTACGCCTGCGCGATGGCCGTGGCACTGGCGATCTTCACGATGGTGCTGGCCGCGCTGCAGCTGAGGATCACGCGGCGCGACCGGATCGAGCTGTAGGGGAGGCCGGACGATGAGCACGGTGACGCAGGCGGCCGGGCGGCCGGCCCGCGCCGGGGAGCCCTCGGTGACGCGGCACACCCCGCGCCCTGGCCGGCGCGGCCGCGGCCTTTCCGACCGGATCTGGGGCGGCTTCTCGCACCTGTTCCTGCTGGTGTGGACCGTGATGGTGGTCTATCCCCTGCTGTGGGTCGTGATGTCGTCGCTCAAGGACGACAGGCAGATCATCGAACAGCCCCTCTCGCTGATCCCGCACGGTCTGCACTGGGAGAACTTCGCCCGCGCCTGGGGCAAGGGCCACATCGGCGCGTTCTTCCTCAACACAGTGCTGGTCCTCGCCGGCAGCGTGACCCTGACCATGCTGCTCGGCTCGATGGCCGCGTACGTGCTGGCGCGATACGAGTTCCGTGGCAACCGCCCGATCTACTACATGTTCCTGGCCGGCCTCACGCTGCCCATCTACCTCGCCGCGGTGCCGCTGTTCAAGGGCGTCTACAACACCGGAGTGGTCGTCCCGCCGCTCGGCCCGAACAAGCACGTGATGCTCATCCTGGTTTATGTCGCGTGGTCGCTGTCGTTCACCGTCTTCTTCATGCACTCGTTCTTCCGGACGCTGCCCACCTCGATCGCCGAGGCGGCGTTCGTGGACGGCGCCTCGCACGCGAAGGTGTTCTTCAACGTCATGCTGCCCATGGCCAGACCCGGCCTGATCAGCATCGGCATCTTCAACGTGCTCGGCCAGTGGAACCAGTGGTACCTGCCGACCCTGCTCATGCAGTCCGTCTCCGGCGAGCCCAAGCACCAGGTCATCGCGCAGGGGCTGATCGAGCTGTCGGTCAACCAGGGCTACCGGTCCGACTGGTCCGGGCTGTTCGCCGGCGTGACCATGGCGATGCTGCCGGTGCTGGCCGTCTACATCGTGTTCCAGCGCCAGGTTCAGGCCGGCCTCACCGCCGGCATCGGCAAGTAATCCGCCGGCCAGGGCCCGCCGGACTCGGGGCAGTGTCGCACCGGCGACGCACAATCTGGTCGTGCTGGTCGCGGTGGCAGGGCAGGAGCAGGGCTTCCAGCTGTGCCCGCTGGACGACCTCGGCCGTCCGTCCGGCGCGCCGATGCACGTCACCGACCTGGCACCGGCGGTGGCTGAGTGGGAACGCCGAGCCCAGCCGCGCTGGGTGTGGGCGTCCACCGCCGAGGTCTACCCGGCCCTGCTCGCCGCGGGCGTGCCGGTCGGCCGCTGCCACGACATCGAGCTGACCGAGGCCCTGCTGCTGGGGTACGCCGGGCGCTGGGGCGAGCCGCGGTCGCTGGCCGCGGCGTGGGCCCGGCTGACCGGTGCGCCGGTCCCGCCCGATCCGCCCCCGCGC
>JADGHA010000334.1 GCA_019689695.1 Micromonosporaceae bacterium
CGCACGTGCCGGCCGCCCACGACCCGGATGTGTTGTATCTCGGGCCCGGCGTGCATCACCTGGGCACCGTGCAGCTGCACTCGAACCAGACCGTCTACCTCGCCGGTGGCGCGTGGGTGGAGGCGGCGTTCAAGGGCGTCGGCCTGGAGAACGTGGTGATCAAGGGTCGGGGAGTGCTGTCGGGCCGGTTCATGGACACCGGGGACCAGGCGCAGAACAGGTTGCAGCCCGGCCTGATCGACATCGATTGTCATGAGCCGGGCCTGCCGCCACACGCGCCGTGTTCGGGTTCGGCGCAGACGCGCAACGTGCTCATCGACGGCATCACGCTGGTGGACGGTCCCCGCTTCAACATCCGCGTCCTCGGCGAATACATCACGGTGCGCAACACCAAGATGATCGGCTGGTGGATCAACACGGACGGCATCTGGACCGGCAACAAGAGCGTGGTGGAGGACAACTTCGTCAAGGTCAACGAGGATGCGCTCAAGCCCATGTCGGGGCCCGCCGTCATCCGCCGCAACGTGGTTTGGCAGCTGGAGAACGGCGCGCCGTTCATGCTCAGCTGGAACATCATCGGTGACCAGTCGGACTTCCACATCTACGACAACGACGTGATCCATGTCGAGCACTACCAGGCAAAGACCCAGGGCGTGTTCGACTCCCGGCACGGCGGGCCGGCCCACCTTCGGCGGTACCTGTTCGAGCACATCCGGATCGAGGACGCCACCTGGCGGCTGTTCTACCTGATGCTCGAGGAGAACAGGTGGTACGACCCGGCGGTGGGCTTCGGCCGGATCTCGGAACTGATCTTCCGCGACATCACCGCACCCGGCTGGTTCCAGCTGCCCAGCGTGGTCGACGGGGTGGACGCGGACCACGGTTTCGCCAATGTGTACCTCGTCGACGTGCGGATGGGTGACCGCTGCCTCAGCGATGTGGCGTCCGGAAACCTGCAGCTGGACCCCGCCTCGACGGATCGGATCGCAATCATGAAGAGCTCGACATGCGGAGGTCGGAAATGAGCACCCGGAGCGGCAGCGGGATGACCAGACTGGCGAGAGCGGGCGCGATCGTGATCTCGGTCGCGGCCGCGCTCGTCCCGGCGACCCTCCCCGCGCAGGCGGGCGCGGCCGGCGCACGTTACCAAGGCACGGAGTACGACCAGGGCGGCGTCACCCGCCCGATCAACGGTCCACTCCCGCAGGTGGACCAACTCGCGGACCAAATCACCCGGTCCACTGAGGACATGCTGCGGGAGGTGGCCGCCGAGCGCGCGACCCTGCCCTACGGCCGGCTCGACCGGGATTCCCACCGGCCGCAGCTGACCACCTACCCAGCGCCGGCCGGGATGACCCCCTCCGACCAGTACGAGGTGACCCTGCGGCAGGGGAACGTGACGCAGCCCTCCTTTGTGTACAAGGTCAATGCGCGCAAGACCGACACCAACCTGGAGCAGGACACGTCCTGGACCTCGTTCTCGTTCGGCGGCACGGTCAAGGTCTCGGTGCGCAAGCTGCAGGGTGACGCGACCGGGTGCCTGGTGCGGCCCGAATCCGCCGGCATCCACGCCCACTTCGCCGACCGGGTCTGCTCGTTCACTCTCACCCGTTCGGCGAACGTCTCGGTGGAGTTCCTTCCCAACACCACGAGCCCGGTGCTGCACCCGATGCTCGTCTTCGCCAACCCGCCGGAGGCGGACGTGCCGCCGGCCGACGACCCGAACGTGCTGTATCTCGGGCCCGGCGTGCACGACCTCGGCGCGGTGCAGCTGCATTCGAACCAGACCGTGTACGTCGCCGGGGGCGCCTGGGTGCAGGCCTCGTTCAAGGGCGTCGGCGTGCACGACGTGGTGATCCGCGGCCGCGGCGTGATCGACGGAACGGTGCTCGACACCGGAGACCAGGACGCGAACAAGAACCAGCCGGGCCTGATCAACATCGACTGCCACGAGCCCGGCCAGGTGCCCCACTCTGCCTGCTCGCCCGCGGCGAACTCGCGCAACATCCTGGTTGACGGACTGACCTTCGTCAATGGGCCGCGGTTCAACGTCCGGGTGCTCGGCGACCACATCACCGTGCGCAACATCAAGGCGATCAGCTGGTGGTACAGCACCGACTGCGTCTGGGCCGGCAGCATGAGCCTGGTCGAGCGGAACTTCTGCAAGGTGAACGACGACTCGCTCAAGCCGATGACCGGCCCGAGCGTCATCCGCGACAACGTGGTGTGGCAGCTGGAGAACGGCGCTCCCTTCATGATCAGCTGGAACATCCTCACCGACCAGGCGAACTTCCACATCTACGACAACGACATCGTCCACGCGGAGCACTACTGGCTCTCGCCGCAGGCGATCTTCCGCTCCAGGCACGCCACCCCGGGGCACATGCAGCGGTACCTGTTCGAGAACATCCGGGTCGAGGACGCGCACTGGCGCCTGTTCTACCTCATCCTTGAGCAGCACCCGAAGTGGTACGACCCGGCGCTCGGCTTCGGGCAGGTCTCCGACCTGATCTTCCGGAACATCACCGCGGAGACACCGTTCACCATGCCCAGCGTGGTGAAGGGCGCGAACGCGGAGCACCGCGTGTACAACGCCAACTTCATCAACGTTTCCGTGGTGGGTAAATGCCTCACCAACGCCGCCGACGGGAACTTCGAGATCGACCCGGGCAGCACAGACCAGATCCGGATCGCGACGACGGCTCCCGGCTGCCGGGACTGAGCCGTGCGCGTCACGGCGGTCGAGACCGTCGTCCGACCGTCCACCGGACCAACCTGGCTGGACCAGCGCCGCGTCGCCACGCCGATGTCGGTCTTCCCGCGCTACGCGCGGCGCCGGTCCAGCTGGCGCGGGCCGGGCAGTGACTCGGTGGCCGTCCTGGTGCGCACCGAGGAGGAAGCGGTGTTCGGCGTCGGGGTCAGCCGGGGCGGCCGGGTGACCGAGGCCCTGATCGCCGAGCACCTGCGGGTGCTCCTCCTCGGGCAGGACCCGCTGGAGGTGGTCCGGCGGACGCAGGAGATGGTGCGGGCGGTCGAGCCGTACGCCGCCGGCGGCATCGGCTCGATGGCCGTCTCCGCGGTGGAGCAGGCGTTGTGGGACCTGGCGGCCCGCGCCCGTGATGTGCCGCTGTACCGCCTCCTGGGCGGGGAGGCCGGTTTCCTGCCGAGCTACCTCACCTGCGCCTCGCCGGAAGTGATCGGCGGGCTGGCGGAGGAGCACCGGCCGGAGATCGTGAAGCTTCCGATGCCGGAGGGCCCGGCCGGAGGCGAGTCGGGGCTGGCCCGCAACGTGGAGCTGGTGGCCGCCGCCCGGCAGGCGGCCCCGGCCAGCCGCATCGCGGTTGACTGCTTCATGTCGTGGGACGAGGTCTACACCCGCAGGTTCGCCTCCGCGGTCGCCGAGTACGACGTGGCGTGGATCGAGGAGCCGCTGCCAGCCACGGATTTGGCCGGCTACCGCCGTCTGCGCGGGCGGCTGGGCGGGATCGCGCTCGCCGCGGGTGAGCATGTCTTCGGGCTCGACGCGGGGCTGCGGTTCCTGTCCGCCGACTGCGTGGACGTGGTGCAGTTCGACGTGAGCTGGTGCGGCGGGATCCGCACCAGCCTCGTCCTGGCCGAGGTGGCCACCTCGACCGGCCGGCTCTTCGCCCCGCACGCGGCCGGCATGCAGCCGTGGGCGACCCACCTGCTGGCCGCATGCGGCCCACCGGTGCTGGCCGAGGTGTTGCACGCCGTCGACGGTGGACCGGCCGGTTGGCCGGTCCGGCCGGCCGACGCCCCAGGGGTGGGCGTTGACCCGGCCGATCTGGGCTTCGGCCGGCGGTAGCGGTGCGTCCGCCGGACGACCGACGGCGGCGCAACGGCTGCCGGCCGGTACGCGGAGCCGGCCTCGCCCACCTGCTAGCCTCCGCTTCAACCCGGCGGCGATTTCGACCCGGCGACGAGGAGGCCCGGCATGGTTGAGGCTGACGGAGGTCGGCGACTGGCTGCTGGAGGTGCTGCCCAGCCCGATCGCCGAACACAGCCGAATCCGTGCCGTCCCGACGAGCGCGTACTGCTCGCCGACATCCAGCGCCTGGTCTGCTGCGAGTCGCCCTCGACCGACCTGGCCGCGGTGGCCCGCAGCGCCGAGACCGTCGCCGAGCTGGGCGCGCAGCGGTTGGGTGCGCAGCCGGAGCGGATCGTCCTGGACGGGCGGACCCACCTGCGCTGGCGCTTCGGTGGCGCCCCGCGGGTGCTGCTGCTCGGCCACCACGACACGGTCTGGCCGGTCGGCTCGCTGCGCAGGCATCCGTACCAGGTCAGCGACGGCGTGCTCCGCGGCCCCGGCTGCCTGGACATGAAGGCGGGCCTCGCGATCGCCTTCCACGCCCTCGCCGCACTGGACGACCTGGCCGGGGTGACCCTGCTGGTGACCGGGGACGAGGAGCTGGGCTCGCCGTCCTCGCGCCACCTGATCGAGGACGAGGCGCGCGGTTGTGCGGCTGCGCTCGTGCTCGAGGCGGCCGCCGACGGCGGCGCGCTCAAGACCGAACGCAAGGGCGTGTCCCGGTACACCGTGCGGCTGCGCGGACGCGCGGCGCATGCCGGCCTCGAGCCGGAGCGCGGCGTGAACGCGACGCTGGAGGCCGCACACCAGGTGATCGCCGTCGCGGGGCTCGCCGCGCCGGAGCGCGGCACCACCGTCACGCCGACCGTGCTGAATGCCGGGAGCTCCGCGAACACGGTCCCGGCGTCCGCGGTGTTCGAGGTGGACGCCCGGGTCACGTCGGCCGCCGAACAGTCCCGGGTGGACGATGCCATCCGCCGGCTGACGCCGGTGCTGGCCGGTTCGACGATCGAGGTGACCGGCGGGCCGAACCGGCCGCCGATGCCCGCCGCGGCCTCAGCCGGGTTGTTCGCCCGCGCCGCGCGGCTGGCCGACGAGCTCGGCCTCGGCCCGCTGCAGGCGGCGGCGGTGGGCGGCGCCTCGGACGGGAACCTCACCGCCGGCGCCGGCGTGCCGACCCTCGACGGACTGGGCGCGGTCGGGGGT
>JADGHA010000335.1 GCA_019689695.1 Micromonosporaceae bacterium
CTACATCCACCGTCCCCGGTTCATCGGGATCAGCGAGTTCGGGCCGGGTGCCCTGATCTACCACGAGGGTGCCCGGTACCTGGTCCGCGGCGTGCAGCTCCAGCAGGCCGCGACGCCGGGGCAGGAGGGTCTGCTGACCACCTCCTCCCGCAGGTGTGTCGCATGCGGACATCTGCACGAGGACGCAGTGGGCGTGGACGTCTGCGAGAGCTGCGGTGCGCCGCTGGGCAGCGCCGACACCAACCTGTTGCGCCTGTTCACCGTGCGGACGCAGCGCCGGGAGCGGATCTCGTCGGACGAGGAGGAGCGGCGGCGGTCGGGATTCCAGATCGAGACGTCGTACCAGTTCCATCACCACGGCAACCGTCCGGGCAAGCTGGTCGCGACGGCCACCTCGGCCAGCGGATCCGCGCTGGCGACCCTGCTGTACGGCGACGCGGCGACGGTGCGCCGGGCCAACCTCGGGCTGACCAGGCGCAAGGACGAGCGGATCCGCGGCTTCTGGCTGGACACCACCAGCGGGGAGTGGCTGTCGGAGAAGAAGGCGGCCGAGCTGACCAGCGATGAGGAGGACGCGCGGGCGGCCGACGAGGTCAAGCTCAAGCAGCGGGTGATCCCGTACGTCGAGGACCGTCGCAACATCCTCGTGCTCCGGCTGACGGAAAAGGTCTCCAAGGAAACCGCCCTGTCGTTGCTCTTCGCGCTGGAGCGCGGCATAGAGGCGACCTTCCAGCTGGAGGACTCGGAGCTGACCGGGGAGCTGTTACCCGACCCGGACGAGCGCGGGCGGATGCTGTTCATCGAGAGCGCCGAGGGCGGTGCCGGTGTGCTCCGGCGACTGGTCGATGAGGACGACGCGCTGCGCCGGGCCGCCAGTAAGGCGCTGGAGATCGCCCACTTCGACCCCGAGACGGGGGACGACACCGACACGGGCGCAGACGGCGACGAAGACCGCTGCGTGCTGGGCTGCTATGACTGCCTGCTGTCGTACACCAACCAGCCGTACCACAAGCTGATCAACCGGCACCTCATCGTCGACCTGCTGCTTGACCTCGCCGGTGCCACGGTCGCCCGGGACGGTGCTCCGGCCGCGCCGGTCGCCACCGGCACGCCAACCGGTCCGGCGGGCGAGTTCGTCGCCTGGCTAGCCCAGGCCGCGTACCGGCCTCCGGACCCGGCCGGCGGGCGGATCGCCGGTGCCGCGCCCGACCTGGTATACCGGGACGCGCGGGCCGCCGTCTTCGTCGACGTGCCGGGCGAACCCTACGGCGAAGGTCGCGATATCGAGGCCGAGGAGAGCCTGCTGGACGCCGGGTGGACGCCGATCCGGGTGACCGCCGGCGACTGGCAGGCGGTGGTTGACCGGTACCCGAGCGTGTTCGGCCAGCATCGTGGAGGGGCGTCATGACAGTCACGGCAGAGCGTTTCGAGCCGGGCACGCTGGTCCGCGCGCGGGGGCGGGAATGGGTGGTGCTGCCCGAGTCCGAACCCGACCTGCTCGTGCTGCGTCCCCTCGGCGGGTCGGACGACGAGCGCGCGGCGGTCCTACCTGAGCTGGAGGAGGTGGCTCCCGCCACCTTCGCCCTGCCTGACCCGGCGGATGCCGGCAACGCCAGCCGAGCCGGGCTGCTGCGCACCGCCCTGCGGATCGGCTTCCGCTCCAGCGGCGGGCCGTTCCGCTCGCTCGGCGGCATCGCAGTGGAGCCGCGCCCATACCAGCTGGTGCCGCTCCTGATGGCCCTGCGGCAGGACACCGTGCGGCTGCTCGTCGCCGACGACGTGGGCATCGGCAAGACCGTCGAGAGTGGACTGATTGCCGCGGAGCTGATGGCACAGGGCGACGCCGACGGCCTGGCCGTGCTGTGCAGTCCGGCCCTGGCCGAACAGTGGCAGCGGGAGCTGGCGGAGAAGTTCGGCATAGCAGCCGAGCTGGTGCTGCCGGGCACGGTGCGCCGGCTGGAGCGGGATCTGGTCGGAGCGGAGTCCATCTTCGACAGGTACCGCCAGGTGGTCGTCTCCACCGACTACATCAAGCGGCCGGAGCTGCGCGACCAGTTCCTGCGCGGCTGCCCCAACCTGGTCATCGTCGACGAGGCGCACACCTGCGTTCTCGATGACGAGGCCCGCGCTGGCCGCGCCCGCATGCTGCGCTACGAACTGGTACGCCGGCTGGCCGCCCGGACCGACCGGCATCTGATCCTGGTCACGGCCACCCCGCACAGCGGCAAGGACGCCGGCTTCCGTAACCTGGTCGGCCTGCTGAACCCCGCCCTGCACACCGTCGACCTCGACCGCCAGGACGGGCGCGAGCTGCTGGCCCGGCACTTCGTGCAGCGCCGCCGGGCCGACATCCGCAAGTTCCTGGAGGACACGCCGTTCCCGGAGGACCGGGAGACCGCCGAGCGGGCGTACCGGCTGACCGGCGAGTACAAGAGCCTCTTCGACGACGTGGTGGCCTACGCCCGGCAGGTGGTGCGCGACCCGATCGGCGGGCGGGTACGCCAGCGCGTCCGCTACTGGTCGGCGCTGGCCCTGCTGCGGGCGATGGCGTCCTCGCCCCGGGCCGCCGCCGCCACGCTGCGGACCCGGGCTGCGAACGCGGACGCCACGGACGCGGACGAGGCCGACGCGCTGGGCCGCGCCGCGGTGCTCGACCTGCCCGACGACGAGACCCAGGAGTCGGTCGACCTGGTGCCGGGCGCCGAGACGGAGGCCGACAGCGGCAGCCCGGAGCGGCGCCGCCTGCTCGCCTTCGCCCGCCGCGCCGAGGCGCTGGCCGGCGAGGGCGACGCCAAGCTCGCCGTCCTGGTCAAGGAGGTCAAGTCGCTGCTCGGCGACGGCTTCAACCCGGTGGTCTTCTGCCGCTACATCGACACCGCGGAGTACGTCGCCGCCCGGCTGGAGGCCGCGCTGGGCAAGAACTTCGCGGTCGGCAGCGTGACCGGCGCGCTGCCACCGGAGGAGCGCACCGAGCGGATCGCCGAGCTGACCGCCGACCCCGCGCGGCGGCCGGTGCTGGTCGCCACCGACTGCCTATCCGAGGGCGTCAACCTGCAGGAGCACTTCCAGGCCGTGGTCCACTACGACCTGGCCTGGAACCCGACCCGGCACGAGCAGCGCGAGGGCCGCGTCGACCGGTTCGGCCAGGTGGCGCCCAAGGTCCGCGCGGTCATGATCTACGGTACGGACAACCGGATCGACGAGATCGTGCTGAAGGTGCTGCTGCGCAAGCACGAGCAGATCCGCAAGGCGCTCGGGGTGTCCGTGCCGGTCCCGGACCGCAGCGACGACGTGCTGGAGACCATCGCGCATGAGCTGCTGATCGCTCCGGAAGACCCGGAGCAGCTCACCTTGGAGGGGCTCGGCGCCGGCCCGCGCGAGGAGCTGCACCGCGAATGGGAGAGCGCGGCGGCGAAGGAGAGCCAGTCCCGGGCCAGGTACGCCCAGCGGGCCATCCAGTCCCAGCTGGACGAGGTGCGCCGGGAGCTGGCGGAGGTCCGGGCCAGCCTCGGCACACCCGACGAGGTGGCTTCCTTCGTCGAGTCGGCGCTGGCCGCGCTCGGCGCCGACGTCATGGACCGGCCGTACGGCTTCGACGCCACCACGGCCCCGCTGCCGCTCGCCCTGCGGGATGCCTTCCCGGCCGGGTTCCCTGCCACCCTGCCGCTGCACCGGGACCTACCGACGCCCCCGCGCGCCGCGCATCTGGACCGCACCGACCCGTACGTCTCGGCGCTGGCCCGGTACGTGCTGGAGAGCGCCCTCGACCCGACCGTGCGGGCTGACCAGCGCCCGGCCCGGCGGGCCGGGGTGATGCGTACGTCCGCGGTCGACAAGCGCACGACGCTTCTGCTGGCCCGGTTCCGGCTGCACCTCACGTTGCCGACCCGCGCCGCCGATGCTGAGCCCCGCCGGATCGTCGCCGAGGAGGCCCGGCTGCTGGCGTTCCGGGGCGCGCCGCACGCCGCCGAGTGGCTCGGCGACGACGACGTGGCCCGGCTGCTGTCGGCCGTTCCGAGCGGCAACGTGCTTCCGGAGGCGGCGACACCGTTGCTGGAGCGGGTGATCGGCGGCCTGGGCGCGGTTACCGGTCACCTCGACGCCATCGCGGACGCGCTCGCCGAGCGGCTGCGTGCCTCCCATATCCGGGTACGCGAGGCGGCCGGCCAGCGGGTCCGGCGGCAGATCGCGGTCCGTGCCCAGAAACCCGCCGACATACTCGGCGTCTACGTGTACCTCCCGGAGGGTTCCTGATGAGCGCCGTCGTCTACCCCGCGGTACGGGTCGAGGGCGGGCTGCTGCCGAGCGGGCTGCTCCAGCGCATCGGCGACGGTGAGCCTGAGCTGCCCGGCTCGGACGCCGCCTCCTACGGCCTGCAGTCCGGCGAGTCGGTGCGCCGCTACGCCAACCGGTCCTTCGCCTACCTCCAGGACGTGTGGCGGGAGTTCGCCAAGCACCGCGACCGTGCTGGCGACGCCGCCTCGGCGCGGCTGACCCGGGAACGCTGGCTGCTCATCCTGCTACGCGAGCTGGGCTACGACCCGATCGAGGCGCTGCCCGGCGGGATCAGCGTGGACGACAAGCCGTTCCCGGTCAGCCACCGCTTCGACGCCGTACCCGTGCACCTGCTCGGCTGGGGCGTCGAGCTGGACCGGCGTACGGCCAAGGTGCGCGGCGCGGCCGGCGCCGCCCCGCATTCGATGCTCCAGCAGCTGCTCAACCGCGCCGACGGTCACCTGTGGGGCGTGCTGTCCAACGGGCAGAAGCTGCGTTTGCTGCGCGACTCGACCAGCCTGGTCGGCTCCGCCTACGTTGAGTTCGACCTGGAGGCGATCTTCGACGGCGACCTGTTCCCCGACTTCGTCCTGCTCTACCGCCTCGCGCACGCCAGCCGGGTCCAGGTCCGCGACGCGGCCGCCGGGCCGTCGTCCTGCCTGCTTGAGCAGTGGCGGTCGTACGGGGCGAAGCAGGGCGAGCGGGCGCTGGAGCAGCTGCGCGACGGCGTCGAGGCGGCGCTGGAGGTGCT
>JADGHA010000008.1 GCA_019689695.1 Micromonosporaceae bacterium
GTGCGCTTTCGCAGGTCGCGGCCTACGGTCACGGTGCTCATTGGTACTTCTTCGCCACGTCGGTGGCCAGCCGCTGACCTTCCGCGAGCGCCTTCTGCACCGTGGTGCTTCCGGCGATCGCCGCCGCCACCTGCTGCGACACCTTGGTGCCCAGGTCCGCGAACTCAGGAATGCCGACGAACTGCACGCCGATCGCGGGGCGCGGCTGGACCCCGGGGTTCTTCGGGTCGGCCTCCTCGATGGCCTTGAGGGTGATGTCCGCGAAGGCCTTCGCCGACTCCCGGTACTGCGGAATGTCGTAGGTGGACTTGCGCTTGCCGGCCGGCACCCGCGACCAGCCGAGCTTCTCACCGACCAGCTTCTCGTACTCCTTGCTGGTCGCCCAGGAGATGAACTGCCATGCAGTGTCCGCCTGCTTGGTGGTCTTCGGCATCGCCCAGGCCCACGCCCACAGCCAGCCCGACGACTTGGTCTTCACCACCGGCGCGTACACGTAGCCGACCTTGCCGGCCACCTTGCTGGCGTTCGGGTCCTCCAGCGTGCCGGCGGCGGACGTCGCGTCGTACCACATGGCAGCCTTGCCCTGCCCGAAGATGTTCAGGCACTCGGTGAAGCCGGCCTGGGAGGCGCCTGGCTCGCCGTACTTGCGGATGAGGTCCACATAGAACTGGGTGGCCCGCGTGAACTCCGGTGCGTTCACCTTCGGCGTCCAGTCCTTGTCGAACCAGGTGCCGCCGAACGTGTTGACCACCGTGGTCAGCGGCGCGAAGACTTCACCCCAGCCGGGCAGGCCACGCAGGCAGATGCCGGCCACGCCGGCGGCCTTGTCGTCGAGCTTGGCCGCCAGGTCGGCCACCTGCTGCCAGGTCGGCCGCTCCGGCATGGTCAGCCCCTTGGCCGCGAACATCTCCTTGTTGTACATGAGGAAGGAGGACTCGCCGTAGAACGGCGCGGCGTACAGCTTGCCGTCCTCACCGGACAGTGACTGCACCATCGGCTCCAGCAGGTCGCCCACGTCGTACGAGGGATCCTGCTGCGCGTAGCTGCTCAGCTCGTGCAGCCAGCCGTTCTTCGCCCAGATCGGCGCCTCGTATGCGCCGATGGTCACCACGTCGTACTGACCGCCTTGGGTGGCCACGTCCTGGGTCACTTTGTCGCGCAGCTCGTTCTCCGGCAGGATCGTGAACTTCACCGTGATCCCGGTGTCTTTGGTGAAGTAGTCCGGGGTGAGCTTCTGGATGTCCTCCATCTGCGGGTTGCCCACCATGAGTACGGTGATGGTCTTGCTGTCACCGCCGCCGGAGCCGGAGCCACCCCCAGCGCCCGAGCAGGCGCCCAGCGTCAGTGCGGCGGTCGCGAGTGCGGCCAGGACGGGTGTCAGGCGTGTTTTTCGCACAGCATCCTCCACAGAGGGGTGTTTCTGGTGTGGGTGAGGGGAGGAGGCCGCAGGCCGGCTATACGCGGATCACTTGTGGTCCCAGTGCCGCGTACCGGTGCGCCTCCGACGCCGGCAGTGCGGCGTCCGTGACGATGGTGTGGTAGTCGCCGACGTCGGCGAAACGGCAGAAGCTGCTCACTCCGAACTTGGTGTGCACGCCCACGAACACCCGTCGCCGCGCCACCCGCATCGCGGTGGCCTTCACGTCGGCGACCGCGGGATCGGGCGTGGTGACCCCGTGCTCGCGGGATATACCGTTGGCGCCCACGAAGGCCAGATCGATGACGAAGCCGGCCAGCATCCGGCTCGCCCAGTGGTCTACTGTGGCCAGTGTGCGGCCACGCACCCGGCCACCGAGCAGGATGGCGGTGGCCGAGGTCGAGGTGGCGATGACCGCCGCGGTGCTCAGCGAGGCGGTCACCACGGTCAGCGGCCGGTCGGTCGGCAGCGCCTCCGCGATCAGCTGGGGGGTGAATCCCTCGTCGATGAAGATGGTCTCTGCGTCACCGAGCAGCTCGACCGCGGCCGCCGCGATCCGCCGCTTCTCCGGTACCCGCCGGGTGGTGCGGGCGGCCAGGGTGGTCTCGAACCGGGCGGTCTCCACGGGGTAGGCGCCGCCGTGCGTCCGCCGGATCAACCCGTGCTGTTCCAGCAGCCGCAGGTCGCGCCGGATGGTCTCGGGCGCGACGGCCAGGTCGGCGGCGAGCTTGGCGACATCGACCTCGCCGTTGTCGCGCGCCAGGGCCACGATCCGGTGCCGCCGCTCTTCCGCGTTCATCACACCTCCCTCAGCTGCGCCCGCTTCGGTGACCACTTTCTAGCACCGATGAGGCGGTGTGACTGCTTTCACAACCGATCAATCATCGTCCGAATTTGCCCGCGTGGGCATTCCGATATGCGGGCTATGTTCAGTATCTATTCCGCATAACGGGCAATCCTTCTGCCCGTACGGACAGGCACAATGCCCGTTTGATGCCCGCAGCCATCCCCACATAGGAGGTCTGGCCCCGTTCCCGCGGTCACGAAACGGGCCAGACCTCGGGCATCAGCGCGCGATTTCGGGCAGTTTGCGGACCTGGACACGGGCCGGGTCGACCAGGACGTCCGGCAGCTCGGCGGTCGCCTTGGCCAGGCAGGCGGAGGCGCCGATGGAGACCGCGTACGCCAGCCGCGCCGGAGGATCGGCGTCGTCCCGGGCGAGGTACCCGGCGAGCAGCGCGTCCCCGGCGCCGGTGGTGTTGACCGGCGCGATCGGCGGGGTCGCGGCGTGCCACGCCCCGGCCGGGCCGAGCAGCAGCGCGCCGTCGCCGCCGAGGCTCACCAGTACCGTGCCGCCGGTCAGCGCGCGGACCTCGGCCGCGGCCACCGCGGCATCGTCCACTGTGGCCACCGGGCGCCCGGTCAGTTCGGCCAGCTCGTCGCGGTTCGGCTTGAGCAGGTCGGCGCGCGCGCTCACGGCGGCGGCGAGCGCGGCGCCACTGCCATCCACCGCCACCGGCACGCCTTCCGCGTGCCCGGCCTCCACCAGGCGGGTGACGAGCCCGGGGTCGGTGTCCACCGGCAGCGCTCCGCAGCAGGCCAGCCAGCGGGCACCGCGCAGGGCCTGTCGGGCGCGGCCCACGAGCTGGTCGGCCTCGCCGGGCGTCAGCGCGGTGCCCGGCTCGTTCACCTTGGTCGGCTCCTCGCCGTCGACCACCAGCGTGACGTTGACCCGGGTCGGGCCGGCCACGGGCACGACGTCCACCCGCAGCTCGCCGTTGTCGCGCTCGGCCACCGCGGCCAGCAGTTCGCCCAGCAGCCGGCCCTCGCCGCCGCCTGCGGTCAGCACCAGGTGTGCCGGTACGCCGAGCCGGCGCAGCACGCGGCCGACGTTGACCCCTTTCCCGCTCGGCTCGGACAGCACCGCCCGGGCGCGGTGCAGCTGTCCCGGCCGCAGGGTGGCCAAATGGTATGTGCGGTCCACGCTCGGGCTCGGGGTGATCGTGACGATGGCCCTCCGGTCGGTCTCCACACACCCGATCATGCCTGGCCCAGCTGTCCGTACAGGCCTTGATTTAATTTCCGTTTTGTGATATAGTGTCGGAATTAGCCGGTAGCCTCGGCGGCATGCTGAACCGTGACCAGTCCGACGCGCGCTCGCGCGCGGGTGCCTCGGAGACCGCGCTCACCGCGGCTGCGGCCCGTGCGGCGCACCTGATCGTCGACGACGAACCCTGGATCTTCACCGACACCCTCGCTGCCACGCTCCTCGGCGAACGGGCGGACGAGCTGATCGACTATCACCGGGCTAACGGCGACCACCCGGTCCTGGTCGGCGCCCGCACCCAGGTCGCCGTCCGCGGCCGGTACACCGAGGACCGGGTGGCGGCGGCCGTGGAGCGCGGCGTCGACCAGTACGTCATCCTCGGCGCCGGCCTCGATTCCTTCGCCTACCGCAGCGCGCTGGCCCCGCGGGTACGCGTGTTCGAGGTGGACCATCCCGCAACCCAGCTCTGGAAGCAGCAGCGGCTGTCCACTGCGGGCATCGCCCCGCTCGGCGATGTGGCGTACGTGCCGGTGAACTTCGAGCACGACTCGCTGGCGAACTGTCTCGTGCGCGCCGGGTTCGACCTGACCCGGCCCGCGGTCGTGAGCTGGCTCGGCGTGACCGTCTACCTGAGCCGGGCGGCGATCAGCGAGACGCTCGGCGTGGTCGGCACGTTCGCGCCGGGCAGCGAGCTCGTCGTCGAGTACATCGTCCCGGACCGGCTGCGCGACGCGGACGGCCGGACCTACGCGGAACTGGTCGCGCCGTTCGCCGCGGAGCGTGGCGAGCCGTGGCTGACCGTGCTCACCCCGGCCGAGATGTCCGCACTGCTGGCGGATCACGGCTTCGGTTCGGTCGAGCACGTCCGGCAGGAGGACGCCATCGACGCCGGGCTGTGGGACCGCAAAGACGCGCTGCACCCGGCCGACCTCGCGTTGTTCGCCCGCGCCACCCGCTGATGCCCGTGGAGCGCTCACAGCAGCCGCGCGGCGAGATCTTGCACCCGTCGAGGCGGCCTCAGCTGGTCAAATGGGCGAGGATCTTCTCGCTGATGGCGCGCAGCTGGGTCACCTGCTCGGGGGTCAGCTGGTCGAACAGGTGGGTGCGTACACCCTCGACATGGACGGGGGCGGCGGCGCGCAGCGTGTCCATGCCCGCGTCGGTGAGCACGGCCAGCTGTCCACGCCGGTCGGTGGGGCAGTCCTCGCGGCGCACCCAGCCGCGCTCCTCCAGCCGGTCCACCGCGTGGGTGAGCCGGCTGCGCGAGGAGTCGGTGCGGTCGGCCAGCTGGCTCATCCGCAGTGAACGACCGGGCGCCTCGGAGAGGCGTACCAGGATCTCGTAGTAGGTGTGCGGGATCCCCGCGTCGCGCTGCAGCTCGCGGTCGAGCTGCTCGAAGAGCAAACGGAAGCTCGCGATGAAGGCGCGCCAGGTGCGCTGCTCCTCGTCGCCCAGCCAGCGCGGTTCGGACATCAACCCATGGTAACGATCAGGACCACCTGCCCGGGCCGGAGCGGCCCGGGCAGGCACCGCCAGGACGGGCCGGCTAGGCCGACGCGACCAGGTCGCGGAGGGTGGCCGCATCGGCGGCCAACCGCGCCGGGTCGTCGTCGACGACGAACTCCAGCAGCGCGTACCGGGCCGAGCCCTCCGCCGCGGCCAGGTAGACCGCCCAGTCGTCCCGTCCGTCCGCCAGCGGCCGCCGTTCCAAGGCCGCCGTCCAGGCGAAAACATGCATATTGGTCAGCCGCGGCAGGACCGCCTGGAGGTCGCCGAGGTTCTCCGTCCGGTCCCGCTCCGGCTGGGGCTGCCACAGAGTACGGATCGCCGGCTCCGGCAGCAGGTCGAGCAACCGCGCGGTGCTCGCCCTGGTGTCGGTGAGCGTGTTGCGGTGGTACTCGAACGACACCGTCATCCCCGCGTCGGCCGCGAGCGCAGCGATCCGCCGGGCATCGGCGACCACAGTGGACCAGTACCCGTCGCCGGCGGCGGCGCTGCCCACCTGGCCGGCCCACACCCGCACCGTCGGGGCGCCCAACGCGGCGGCCGTACGGACGACCGCGGCCGCGTCGTCGGAGTGGCCCAACCGGTAGTAGGACCCGTAGGCGGCGACCGCGAGGCCCGCCGACGCGGTCAGCTCGGCGACGCGGGCGGCGGCTTGCAGGTCACCGTGCGGCACGTGCACGTCGCCGCCCCACTCGATCGCCTTCAGCCCGGCCGCGGCCGCCACCGTCACCACCTCCTCCGGCGTGAGCTGACGGAAGGTGATCGACACCAGTCCAGGTTGGATGCTCATTCGGCCATCACCGGCCGCATCGCGACCTGGAAGGTGGCCGGGCGGGCGGGCAGCTCGTACTGCGGGAGGACGCCTGGGCCGCACGACGCGGTGCCGATGCCGTGCTGCGCCAGGTCGAGGTTGACGTAGACGCGGTCGCGCGGCGCCAGGTCGACGGTGTGCCGGGCGGCGGCGAGGTCCTCGGTGGTCCATCGGCGCGCGGTGAACTCGAAGTACGGCCGCCCTTCGAACCGCATCCCGACCCCGGCACCGTCGGTCAGCGTCGCCCACCGCACCTGCGTCCGGCTGCCGTTCTCCTGAGGGCGGACGTACGGCGTCTGCAGCGCGTCGACGGACATGGCGAACCGGCCGACCCGGGCCGCCTGGCGGGTGTCCGGGTACGCCTCGCCTGGCCCGCGCCCGAACCACTCGACCTGCCCGAGCGAGCCGGGCACCGCCAGCCGCAGGCCGAGCCGCGGCAACGGGCAGGGCCACTCCCCTTCGGGCTCGACCTCCAGGGTGAGCAGCAACCCGTTCCCGTCCACCGTCCAGCGGTAGGTGGCGAGCATCGCCACGTCGACCGCGGCCGGGGCGACCCGGGTGCGCACGACGTACTCCTCCGTGCCGGCGTCGATGCCGACCACCCGGTGACGCAGCCGGTGCAGTCCGACCTTGCGCCAGGTGCGCGCGATCGAGCCGCCCAGGCGGTCGTTGTCGGTCGGCGCCCGCCACAGGTCCAGCTGCGGCCCATCCAGGGCGATCGGGCCGAGCCGGGTCAGCCGCCCAGTCACCGGATCGAAGTCGCCCAGGTCAAGGTTGGCCACCGGGCCGGGCGCGCCGGCCGCCCGCGGCGCCGGCTCGTGCACCCGGACCTGGCCCCAGGCGACCTCGTGCCCGGCCGGCGCCCACGGCTCGTCGGCGGCGAGCACCGCGCTGACCGTCAACCACGCCTCGCCGTTGGTGGCCGGCAGCTTGGGCAGCGGCACCTCGACCGACTCGCCGGCGGCCAGCGCGGGCACCTCCAGCACCCCGCCGTCCACCCGGACGCCATCGTCCTCAAGGGACCAATGGAAGTCCAGATGGGACAGATCGCGGAAGTCGTACCGGTTGCGGATCTGCAGACCCCCCGGACCGCCGGTGATGCGGACCGGCTCAATCACCTTCTTGAGCTCACCGGCCCCCGGCGACGGCGTGCGGTCCGGGAAGAACAGGCCGTCGGCGACGAAGTTGCCGTCGTGCAGCTCCTCGCCGAAGTCCCCGCCGTAGGCGAAGTACTCCCGGCCGTCCGCGGTCCGCTGGCGGATCCCGTGGTCCAGCCACTCCCAGACGAAACCGCCCTGGCAACGCCGGTACTTCTCGAACAGCTCCTGGTACTCCGCCAGGCCACCGGGGCCGTTGCCCATCGCATGCGCGTACTCGCACATGATGAACGGCAGCGCGCGGCGGTGCTCGTCGGCGGCCTGGTCCGGCAGCGGCGGCTCGGCGCGCCGGCCGATCTGGTCCACCTCCTCGTGCGACGGGTACATCCGGCTGTAGACGTCGACGTAGCGACTGTCCCGGTCGTGTTCGTAGTGGATCGGCCGCGACGGATCCCGCTGGCGGGTCCACTCGGCCATCGCGGCGAGATTCTGGCCGGTGCCGCTCTCGTTGCCCAGCGACCACATGATGACGCTCGGATGGTTCTTGTCCCGTTCCACCATGCGGCGCATCCGGTCCAGGAACGCCTCGCGCCAGCGCGGGTCGTCGCTCGGGTTGCGCCGCCAGCCGACCTGGCGGAACCCGTGCGTCTCCAGGTCGCACTCGTCGATGACCCACATGCCCAGCTCGTCACAGAGCTCCAGGAAGCGCGGGTGCGGCGGGTAGTGGCTGGTGCGCACCGCGTTGATGTTGTGCTGTTTCATCAGCAGCAGGTCGGCGCGCATGGTCTGCTCGGTCAGCGCCCGGCCGTGGTCGGGATGCCACTCGTGCCGGTTGACCCCCTGGAGCACGATGCGTCGACCGTTCACCGTCAGCACGCCGTCCGTAATCGCCACAGTCCGGAAGCCGATGGCTATCTCCACGCGCTCGCTCTCGGTGGCCAGAAAACCCCGGTAGAGCCTCGGCATCTCCGCCGACCAGGGTTCGACGGCGTCGATCTGGTGCGGCCCGTCCGCGGGCACTCCGGTCAGCCCCAGCTCGGGCAGGGTCAGCCGGGCCGGCACCGACGTATCGACGCGCAGGATGCCGCGTCCGGTCGTGTGGTCGTAGTCGGCGTGCACGAAGAAGTCGTCCAGCCCGCCAGCGGGGCGGGCGAGCAGGGTGACGTCCCGAAAGATGCCCGACAGCCACCACATGTCCTGATCCTCCAGGTAGCTGCCGGCCGACCATTGGTGGACGCGGACGGCGAGGATGTTGCGCGCCCCTGGGCGCAGCGCCGCGGTGACGTCGAACTCCACCGGCAGCCGGCTGCCCATCGAGTAGCCGAGCGGCTCGCCGTTGAGCCAGGCGGTGAAGCAGGAGTCCACGCCCTCGAACCGCAGCACCGCGCCCAAGCCGTCCCACGACGCCGGGACGTCGAACTCGCGCCGGTAGTCGCCGGTCGGGTTCTCGTCCGGCACGAACGGCGGGTCGACCGGGAACGGGTAGTTGACATTTGTGTACGCGGGCGCGCCGTAGCCGTGCATCTGCCAGTGCGCCGGGACCGGCAGCTCGCCCCAGCCGGAGTCGTCGAAGTCGACCGCGCCCACACCCTTCGGGGCAGCCGCGACCGAAGGCGACAGGTGGAACCGCCACGTGCCGTTGAGGCTGAGCACGGGGGCGTCGGAGCGGAACGCGGCGCGCGCCGCCCGGCGGCCGGCCCCCGGGGCGAAGTCCTCGTAGTACATGGTCCAAGGCTTCCACAGTGCAGAATGAGGCCGTGCGGATACTCCTCGTCGAGGACGACCTGCGGGTGGCGAATGCCTTGCTCTCCGCGCTGCGCCGCCGCGGGTACGAGGTGCAGCACGCCGCCACCGCCGAGGAGGCGCTCGCCGCCGGCCCGTGCGACCTGGCGCTGCTCGACCTCAACCTGCCCGACCGGGACGGCCTGAGCCTCTGCCGGCAACTGCGCGAGCGCAGCGAGCATTTGGGCATCATCGCGGTCACCGCCCGGGGCGAGGAGTGGGACCGGGTGGCCGGCCTGCGCAGCGGCGCCGACGACTACGTGGTCAAGCCGTTCTCCATGGTGGAGCTGCAGGCGCGCATCGACGCGGTGCTGCGCCGGACGGTTCGGGTGCCGCAACGGGAGGCCGCGATCGAAGTCGGCCCCCTGCACATCGACGTGGCAGCGCGGCGGGTACGGGTGGACGGCCGCGAGGTGAGCCTGACCCGCAAGGAGTTCGACATCCTGCTCTGCCTGGCCCGGCAGCCGGGCGCGGCGGTGCCCCGGGACCGCATCCTGATGGACGTCTGGCAGACCACCTGGGCGGGCCGGCACACCGTCGAGGTGCACGTCGGGTCGCTGCGCGGCAAGCTGGGCGACCCGGACCTGGTGCAGACCGTCCGCGGCGTCGGCTACCGCTTGCGCACCTGACCGCTCCCGTCGGGTACCGTCCGGGTTGGCTCACCTGGGCCCACGCTTGTCTGGGCCTACGCTCGTCGCGAAAGGGCTGCCGTGCGCACCCGGCTGGTCGTCATCTTCCTGTTGCTGATGGGCCTGGTCCTGCTCGCGCTGGAGATCCCGCTCGGCATAGTGCTCGTCAGCCGGGACACCCAGCGGGTGGCCGCCGACCGGCTGGCGGACGCCACCCGGTTCGCCTCGCTCGCCGTGCCGGCCCTGCGGGACGAGGAGATCGACCAGATGGGCATCGAGTTCCGGCGCTACCACGAGGTGTACGGGATCGGCGCCGTCCTGCTGGACCAGGAGCAGCGAGTGGTGGCGAACGCTGGCGTGGCCGCGCTCGACCCGCGCACCAGGACGGCGGTGCGCGAGGCGCTGACCGGGCGCCAGGTCAGCTCGTACCAGACGGTCTGGCCCTGGCGCGCGCCGCCGCTGGTGACCGCCGCGCCGGTGGCCAGCGGGGGCGAGGTGCTCGGCGCGGTGGTCACGATCTCCCCGACCGACCGCGTACGCAATCGGGTGCGCTCGGTCTGGCTGGTCCTCGGCGGCGCCGGCCTGCTCGCGGTGCTGGCCTGCGTGGCCACCGCGTTCGCGCTTGCCCGGTGGGCGCTCAAGCCGGTGACCGAGCTGTCGACGACGGTCAGCCAGATCACCGCGGGCGAGCACGCCGCTCGGGTGCTGCTACCGCACCGCACCGGCCCGCCGGAGCTGCGCCGGCTCGCGGTCAGCTTCAACGAAATGGCCGACAGCGTCACCGAGGCGTTGCAGCGGCAGCGCTCGTTCGTCGCGCACGCCAGCCACCAGCTGCGTAACCCGCTGACCGCGCTGCGGCTGCGGTTGGAGGAGCTGGGCCACGAGCTGGCCATCGCAGCCCGATCGGATGCCGCGGCCGCGTCCGGCGGCACGGCCGGATCCGCTACCGCGGCCAGCGACAACGGTGCGGCCAAATCCGCTGCCGCGGCCAGCGACGACGCCACAGCCGGGTCCGCTGCCGCCCTCACCGACGACGGCGGGCCGGCCGGCGCCGTCGCCGCCGCCCTCACCCAGCAGGAGCTGGCCCTCGCCGAGACCGACCGGCTCTGCCTGGTCCTCGACGGCCTGCTCGCGCTGGCCCGTGCCGAGCGCGGCAAGCATGCTTTGACCACAGTGGATGCGGTCGGCGTGGCCGGAGCCCGGGTGGTGGCCTGGCGGCCGGTGGCCGACCGGCGGGGGGTGACGCTGGAACTGGCCGCGCCGGCCGGCCCCCTGCCGGTCAGCGCCGTGGCGACCGGGCTGGACCAGGCGCTGGACGCGCTCATCGACAACGCGCTGAAGTTCACCGCGGACCGGGTCGAGGTCGCGGTGGCCCGGGCCGATGGCGGGGTCACGGTCCGGGTCACGGACAACGGCCCCGGGCTCTCCGCGGAGCATCGCCGCCGCGCCACCGAGCCGTTCTGGCGAGCGGCGGACGCGCAGAACGTCGACGGGGCCGGCCTGGGGCTGGCCGTCGCACACGTGCTGGTCGAGGTCTCCGGTGGCCGGCTGGAGCTGCTGCCGGCCGCCGGAGGCGGCCTCGACGCCCGGATCTGGCTGCCCGCTCACTCCTTGGCGTCCCGGTAGTAGCGCATCGCGCCCGGGTGCAGGTCCAGCGGGGCGGTGTGGATCGCGGTCCGGCTGTCCAGCCACTCCGCGGCCGGGTGCGCGCGGCCCAGCTCCGCCCGTCGCTCGATCAGGATGCGCGTCAGGTCGTACGCGATCCGCTCGGGCAGGCGCCGCGACACCACCAGGTAGTTCGGGTCGCCGATGGTGCTGATCGGTGGCAGGCCGTAGACCGAGGCGGGCACCGCCCGCTCGTGGTACACGTCGGTGTAGGCCCGGCGCATCTGGCCCACCCAGTCGCCCAGGTCGACCAGGCGGATCGCGAACTGCCCGGCGAGCTGGGCAATGGCCGCGACCGGCAACCCACCGGAGAAGAAGAACGCGTCGATCTCACCGGATCTCAGGGCGGTCACCGAGGCGTCCAGCCCCAGCCGCCGCTCCCGGATCCCGCCGGGGTACTCGCCGGCCAGCCGGAGCAGCCGCTCGGCGGTGATGAACGTGCCGGAGCCCGGGGCGCCGGTGGAGACCCGGCGGCCGGCCAGGTCCTGAACCGTCTGGATCGGACCGCCCGCCCGGACGACCAGGTGCAGCTGGTCGTCGTACACCCTGGCGAGCGCCGCCAGGCCGGCCGTGTCGAGGTCGCCCGAGAGGATGTCGGCCTGGGTGAAGGCCACCTCCGCCGCGCCGTCGCGAACCATCTGCACGTTGGTCACCGACGCGGTGGTGACCAGCACACTCGCCCGTACCCCGGGCAGCTCGCGGTTGATGATGTCCGCGTAGGCCTTGCCGTACTTGTAGTAGACGGCCCCCGGGCTGCCGGTGGCGATGCGGATGGTCACCGGGGTTACCGGATGCTCGTCGCCCCAGCCCGCGGCGAGCGCTACCGCCGCCGCGACCACGACAGCCAGCCCGCCCGCGGCGAGGGCGAGCGGGCGAAGGCGCCCGCTCGCGGGCGTCGCGCGGCGAGTAGGCAGGTATTCTCGTAGGGGTCCGCGCCACCACCGGTTCATCGCGCAAGTTTCGCTCAAGACTTGGCGGCGGCGGTACCTCCCAGGCGGCCAAGACCGCACGGTAGCGACATGACCCCGACACTGACCGAGCCGGCTGCGGCACCCGCGTACAGCTGGCGGCAGGCGCGGGTCGACGTCTTCGAGGCGGCGATGCTGCTGCGGTGCACCGGGATCGCCTCACCCCGCCACCCGCGCCACCGCCGCGTGGCGCCCGCCCTGCCGCCGGGCGTCTTCGCCGAGTTCAGCGACCCCGCAGCGGCCGACCGGCTGGCCACGCTGCTGAGCGCGGCCGGAGTGCCGGCGGGCCGGGACGAGGTGATCGCCGGGGGCCGCCGGCGCTACCGGGTGCACCGGGTGAGCGTGCCTGAGGCGTACCGGATCGATGCCCGCCGGCAGCTCGACGAGGCCTGGCAGGAAGGCTGGGACGCCCTGCTGGAAACATCGGCGACGGGCAGCTCCTCGCCGCGCCGTGCGCACCGGGTGGCGCTGTCCGCGGCCGCCTGGCGGGCCGCGCTGCTCGCCGCGGGACGGCGGTCGCGCTCGGTGTCGCTCGGCGTCCGGGTCAGCGACCGGGACACCGCGACGGCGCTGCTGCGCGGCGCCCGGACGCTCGGCGTGCCCGCGGATATGCACCCCCGCACCGGCTGCTGGCTGATCACCATCCCAGCCGGCACGCCGCTGCAGACACTGCTGCGGGCCGCCGCTCTGCACCCGGGCTGACCTGCGCCGGAACGGGCCGGGCAGCTCGGGGGGTCAGCGCGGGCGCAGGCCGGTAAGTGGGGGTATCCCCACCGCGAAGACACCGGCTGGCGTCACTGTCCCGGCGACCGTTCCGCGGTGGACTTGAGGCCATGTCAGCTGATACGCCGGTCCGGCTCGATGGCGTCACCCGCGACTACGGCACGCGGCACACCCGCGTCCGGGCGTTGGACGACATCTCAATCACCTTTCCCGCCGGGTCCTGGACGGCGGTGATGGGCCCGTCCGGATCCGGTAAGTCCACGCTGCTGCACTGCGCCGCCGGCCTGGAACGGGTCAGCCGGGGCACGGTCGTGGTCGCCGGAAGGGACATCACCAACGCCTCCGAGGCCGAGTTGACCCGGCTGCGGCGTACCGTCGTGGGCTTCGTCTTCCAGAGCTTCAACCTGATCGGCTCGCTGACCGCCGAGCAGAACGTGGCCATGCCGCTGCGGCTGGCCGGGCGGCGCCCGTCCCGGCGTGAGGTCCGCGCGGTGCTCGAACAGGTCGGGCTCGGCGACCGGCTGCGGCACAAGCCGCGCGAGCTCTCCGGCGGGCAGCAACAGCGGGTCGCCATCGCGCGGGCGATGGTGACCCGGCCGGCCGTACTCTTCGCCGACGAGCCCACCGGGGCGCTGGACACCCGATCGGCGCGCGCCGTGCTCGGCATGCTGCGCGAGATGGTGAAGGCCGCCGGCCAGACCATCGTCATGGTCACCCACGATCCGGCCGCCGCGGCCAGCGCGGACCAGGTGCTGTTCCTCTCCGACGGGCGGCTGGTGGACCGGCTCGACCGGCCTACTCCCCGGGCTGTCGCCGAGCGGCTGGCCCGCTGGGAGGAGTGACCGTGCTGCGCCTGTCCTGGAGCACGTTCCGCGAGCGCTGGCAACTCTTCGCCGGCGCCATCATCACCGTCTGCCTGGGCGTCGCGCTGGTCCAGTCCTCGCTGCTCGTCCTGCTCGCCGCGGCGGTACCGGACGTCCCGGCCGGCCTGTCCGAGGCGGATGAGGCGGCGCTGCGTGACGGGTACGTGGCGGCGGTCTCGCTGCTTGCGATGGTCCTCGGCGTGGCCGCCTTTGTGGCGGTCTTCATCGTCGCCTCCACGTTCGCGTTCACCGTCGCCCAGCGCCGCCGCGACCTCGCCCTGTTCCGGCTCACCGGCGCCAGCCGCCGTCAGGTTCGGGTCCTGCTGACCGGCGAGGCCCTGCTGCTCGGCGCGGTGGGCACCGCCCTCGGCGTCGTGCTGGGCCTGCCGGTGATGCGGTTCGAAGGATGGCTGCTGGTGCACCTGGACTTCGTGCCGCCGGGGTTCACCGTGGCGTGGCGCCCGTGGATCATCGCGGTCTCGGCCGGCACCGGTCTGGGTGTCGCCGTGCTCGGCGTCCTCGGCGCCTCCCGCCGCGCCTCGCGCGTGCGCCCGCTGGAGGCGCTGCGCGAGACGGGCCCGGCCGGGCGGGTCATGACCGCGCCTCGCTGGGTGACCGGCACCATCTTCCTGGCCGGCGGCGCGGCCATGCTGATCCTCACCTCGGTGGTGGACGGGGATGCCGCCGTGCCGCTGGCGCTCAACGCCTGCATCGTCCTGGTCGCCGCGTTCGGCGCGCTCGCCCCGCTGGTGGTACCGCTGGTGGGCGGAGTGCTCGGCGGTCTGGTACGGGTCCTCGGCGGCCCGACCGGCCTGCTCGCCCACGCCAACCTCCGCGACGGCGTACGCCGCAGCGCCGCCACCGCCGCGCCGATCATGGTGCTGGTCGGGCTCGTGGCCGGGCTGGGTGGCACTCTCGGCACCATCACCGTGGCCAGCCGGCAGGAGATGGAGCGCACCGTGGACGCCGACCTGGTGGTCACCGCCGCGCCCGGACAGGCGACCAGATTGTCTACTATGGATGGTGTCCGTACCGTCTCCGCGCAGGCCCCGGTCTCGTTCAAGCTGCTCTCTGACGACAGCGAGCTGGTCGACGGCATCGCCGTCGATCCGGCCGCCTACGCCCGCACCCACCGCATCCGCCAGATCAGCGGCGACCTCGGTCAGCTGCGCGGAAAGGCCATCGCGGTAACCCGCGGCTACGGTATGCCCGGGCTCGGCGCCACGGCGCGGGTACGGGTCGGCAGCGAGGAGATGGACCTGCGGGTGGTGGCGGTACTGCCCGCCACCCTGTCGAACACCCAGTTCCTGCTGCCGCTGGGTTTGCTGCCCGCTGACGGGCCGGCACGGTACGTGGTGAAGGTCGATCGTGCCGCCGATGCCGGCGCGGTCGCCGAGCGGATCCGGGCCGCCCGGCTCGGGGATGTGTCCACAGTGGCTGGATGGATCCGCGGGGAGGTGAGGGAGCAGCAGCGCACCAGCCTGAACGTGATGATCGCTCTGCTGGGAATGGCGATGGTCTACACGATCATCGCGATGGTCAATGCGGTGGTGGTCGCCGCTGCCGACCGGGGCCCGGAGTTCGCCGCCTTCCGACTCACCGGGATGAGCCGGGCCCAGGTCGTGTGGGCCGCGCTGTGGGAGTCACTGGCGGTGGTCGCGGTCGGCGTCCTCCTCGGCGGGCTGGCCGCAGCCGGCACACTGGTCGGCCTGGCCTGGGCAATCTCCAGGATGACCGGGCTGACCGTGGTAGCCGTGCCGTGGCAGCTGTTCGGCGCGCTGACCGTGGGTGCCGCGGCCGTGGTCGGCGTCACCAGCATCCTCACCACCCGCGCCGCCACGCGCCGCCTCGCCATCCGCGGCGCTGCCACCTGATCCGACGTCAGCGCCAGCCGACGTCGATGCGGGCGCCACGCTCGTCGAAGAAGTGCAGCGCGTCCATGCGCACCGACACCGACAGCGGGTGGCCCGGCGAGATCTGCGGGTACGGGGCGAGGCGGACCACCAGCTCGGCCGGGCGGCGGTGGTGCCGGCCCGGGTCGCTGAGCACGCTGGTGGCGGTGCGTCCGCTGGTCGTCTCGGCCGCGCCGTGCCCGGCGGCACCGGGGTCGAGCCCGCGGCCGTTGCGCTCGCCGCTGCGCCCGGCCAGGCGCTGCACCACGTTGCTGAGCCGGCGCAGTCGGCCGCCGCCGTCGGTCAGCTCCGGCGGGGTGCCGCCGATGTCATCCACCACGATCGCAGTCGCGCCGATGTCGAGGAACGCCAGCGACTCGTGGCCGTGGTGCTCCAGATACCGCACCCGGCCGTGCAGCACGTCGCCCTGCGCGTCGGACGGGACCGGGGTGAGCGCCTCGGCGCGCACCCCGACCACGATGCGCTCGCCGTGGTAGTGGGCGACCGCCCGCGACCGGATGTCCTCCCACGGCAGGTACAGCGCCTGCTCGCCGAAGCTCAGCGTGATGTACCGGTCCAGGTGGACGTAGACCGACGCCTCCAGCAGGTTCATCCGTGGGCTGCCCAGGAACGCGGCCACGTAGAGGGTGGCCGGCCGCCCGTACACCTGGGTCGGGGTGCCCACGTCCTGCAGCACGCCCCGGCGCATGATGGCCACCCGGTCCGCCATGGTCAGCGCCTCGGCCTGGTCGTGCGTGACGTAGATGGTGCTCACACCCAGTTCCCGCACCAGGCCGGAGATTTCGGCCCGCAGCTCGGCGCGCAACCCACTGTCCAGGTTGGACAGCGGTTCGTCCATCAGGAACAGGCCGGGGCGGCGCACGATGGCGCGGCCCATGGCGACCCGCTGGCGCTGGCCACCGGAGAGCTGGTTGGGCTTGCGGGCGAGCACGTCCCCGATGCCCAGGGCGGCGGCCACGTCGGCGACCCGCTCGGCGCGCGGCCCTGGGTCCACACCGGACAGCTTCAGCGGGAAGGAGATGTTGTCCCCGACGGTCATGTGCGGGTAGAGCGCGAAGTCCTGGAACACCATGGCGATGCGCCGCTCCCGCGGCGGCAGGTCGTTGGCGAGCTCGCCGTCGAGCAGGATCGCGCCTGCGGTCGGGTCCTCCAGCCCGGCCACCATGCGCAGCACGGTGGACTTGCCGCAGCCGGACGGCCCGAGCAGCACCACGAACTCGCCGTTGCCCACGTCCAGGCTGACGTTGTCGACCGCCACCGTCCCGTCCGGAAACACCTTGGTGACGTCTTTGAGCGCGACGGTGGTCACCGTCCCCCTCCCCATGCTTTACGCCCGGCCGAGACCGGAGCCGAACGCCCGGCTGAGACCGGACCCGAGGTTGTAACTGTGACGAACCTCATGGTCACCCGCCAATCGGGTGAACGTTCCATGTTCAGGTTGTGACGGTCCAGTTACCACTCCGCTCCCGGAGCGGTGTCCCGGGCGTGCGGGAGACGGCACTCCCGCCCGTTATGACGCGATTGAGAGCATGCGGTCCACCACCCGTACCGTGGCAAATCCGTCGTCCAGATCGCATGCGCGCTCCGCGAACGCACGATATGCGTCCTGGTACTGCTGCGCCACCGCGTCCACGTTCCGGATCGCCTCGATCACCTCGTCCGAGGTGGCGAGCAGCGGCCCGGGCGCCTCCGTCTCGAAGTCGAAGTAGAAGCCGCGCAACCGGTCCCGGTAGTGCTCCAGGTCATAGGTGAAGAACAGCATCGGCCGGCCGGTGTTGGCGAAGTCGAACATCACCGACGAGTAGTCGGTGACCAGGATGTCGGTGGCCGCGAGCAGGTCGGCCATGTCCGGGTAGGTGGAGACGTCCCAGACGAAGCCGCGGCCGGCCTGCGGGATCTCGTCGGCCACGTTGGGGTGCCGCCGGATCAGCAGGACGTGGTCCTCGGCGAGCAGCTGCTCCGCCCGGTCCAGGTCCAGGTTCAGCGACAGCTTGTACCGGCCGGGTCCGTAGTACTCGTCGTCCCGCCAGGTCGGCGCGTACAACACCACGCGCTTGCCCGGCGGCAGCCCGAGCACCGCCCTCACCTGTGCGGCCGTCTCCTCCCGGCCCCGGCGAAGCACGTCGTTGCGCGGATACCCGGACTCGAGGATCTCGCCCTGGAACCGGAACGCCCTACGCATGATCGGGGTGCTGAACCGGTTGGGCGACAGCAGCAGGCTCCAGTTCGGCGTCTCCACCGCCAGCTTCTCCAGGTACTCCGGGTCGGCGAAGCGCACGTCGGCGATGTCGTGCCCGATCCGCTTGAGCGGTGTGCCGTGCCAGGTCTGCACGACCACCTGCCCCTCGCGCCGACGGAACCATGGCGGCAGGTGCTGGTTGGTCACGATGTACCGGCAGGTGGCGTACGCCTCGTACCACTCCCGGCCGCTCAGCCGCACCGGCCGCACGCCGTCCGGCAAGGCGACCTGGCCGTCCATCACCACCCATTGGTGCTCCAGCGGCAGGCCCCGGGCCACCAGCTCCTGGTGGATCGCGCGCGGGCTGTCCGAGTACTGCCGGCCGCTGAAGCTGTTGTAGAGCACCGCGTCGCGCAGCGGCTCGCGGCAGGCGGCCGGGTAGACCCGCTCGCGCATCTGGGCCTGGCCGTACACGCCGCGCTCCTCGAGGTCGAGGTCGGAGCCGACGATGAGCACCGCCCGCTCCTCCCGGGCCCGGCGCAGCACCAGCTCGCGGTGCGCCGCGACGCCGCGTACCGGCAGCCGGTCGCGCACGTGCGGGGCGAACGGCAAATGCTCGACGGTGCCCTCCGGGCTGCCTTCGGGCCGGCACAGCACGTCCCACTGCCCGCTGCGCAGCTCGATGGTGCCGGCGTAGGAGGGCACGCTGAGCGGGTCGACCACCGCCCGCCACCGCCGGCCGGTGATCTCGGCCGGGAAGCCGCGTTGCTCGCGGCGGCCCCACACCCGCAACACCACCTCAAGCCCCCCGCGCTCCGGCCCTGCGGACGCATTCTCCTCAAGGTCGGCAAATCCGCCGACGAGCTCGCCGCTGAACTCCAGCTTGCCGTCGGGGCTGAACGCGACGTCGGTAACCACCGGGCTGGCCGGTAGCACCGCGAGCTGCAGGTGGCCCTGCGGGGTGGGCTGCAACCATATCTGCCGGCGGCCAAAGGCTTGCCGCGCACCGGCGAAGGTGCCGCCATCCGCCACGATTGGCTTCCAGGTCGTCTGGTCCGAGCCGCTCACCAGCCCGACCATCCAGCGGTCGCCGACCTCCCCGACGACCAACGGCGGCTGGGCGGCCGGCAGGTCGGCCATCGGGACCCGGGCGGTGAACCGCCTGCCATCCACCTCGACCGGGTAGGTCTGCCAGATAACCCCGGGCACCCGGGACAGTTGGAGCACCGGACTCGCCAAGGAACTGCCCGTTAGCTCGCCGGTGATCTCCACCGCCTCGTCGGTGAACCGGAACCCGGTGGCTCGCGCGTGGATCCGCTCCACCCGCAGGCTCAGCGCGCCGCCGCTCACCACCGGCGTGATCCGGGTCTGGCCGTCCGGATACACCGGTCGCAGCTCGATCAGGCGCGCATCCACGCCCGGCTTCAGCGGGCCCCGGCTCGCCTGACCCCGCGCCACGACACCGACGTTGACACGCCAGTCCCCTTCGATCCAGCCGCCGGCAGAGTCCCGCAATGCTCGCAGGCTGAGGGTTGCGGAAAAGCCGGACCACTCGTACGAGCAATTGGGCAGGTTGGAGTTGGCGGTGGCGTCCGGACACCGTCGCGGCCGGGCGACGACCGGGATCGTACGACGGCCGGACGGGCCGCTCAGCCACAGCATCCGCACCGCGTCGAACGGCATAGTGGCCCGCGAACCCTGGATGAAGGCGTGCCCGCGCAGGTGCAGCCGGTCGCCTTCGATCCGCGCCTCGTGCACCGTGGTTGACGGCCGGGGCGTCCCCGCCCGGTACAGCTCGCGCGGCAGGTCCGGGCGGTTGTCCTTCATGAACGGCAGGTCGTGGTAGCGCTTGAGCCCGTGCCGGACGACCGGGACCGGGCCTTCGTTGCGCAAGGCCACGATGACCCTGAGGAGTTCCGGCAGCATGCGCCGGCGCACCAGGTGCCACTGCAGACGCAGGGTAGTATGCAGCTCGTCGAGGATGCTTGGGTCGACCCGGTCCAGGAAGTCGTTGCAGCGGTCCAGGAAGGTCCGCTGGAACTCCTCATCGGCGTCCGGCAACACCTTCATGAAGAGGTTGAGGTCGCCGCGTAGCGCCGACGCGTCATACCAGCGCTTGACCTTGCCCTGGTTGTTGTCGGCGAGGAACTGGCTGACCCACTCCACTCCCGAGATCCGGTCCACAAAGCCCTTCAGCTCGGTGCGCCGCTGCGTGATCGAGCGCTCGCCCATTTCACGCTCGCGCCAGTAGTAGACCGGCAGCTCGACGACGTCCACCGAACGGGCCAGCACGTGCGCCGGCAGGATGACCGGGGTGTCCTCGTACAGCACCCCCTCCGGAAAGCGCAGCTCGCGGGAGTCCCAGAACTCGCGCCGGAACACCTTGTTCCAGGCGGTGCGGTCAGACAGCAGTACCGGCTGGCTGCTGACGTGCGTGCGCAGCTTGGTGCGCGCGAAGGCCGCGCGGTGCATCCCGGAGGGGCGAATGCCCTTCTGGTTGAGCCGGTACGCGTTGCCGCTCGCGAAGTCCGAGCCAGTCTGCTCCACAGTGGATACCAAGAGCTCGGCGGCGTACGACGGCAGCACGTCGTCGCTGTCGACGAACATCAGATAGTCGCCGCCGGCGTGGTCGACGCCGACGTTGCGGGCCGCGCCGAGCCCACGGTTGGGCTGGCTGACCAGGCGGAAGCGCGGGTCCCGGGCGGCCCACTCAGCGGCTATCGCACCGCTGCCATCGGTGGAGCCGTCGTCGACCAGGATCACCTCCAGGTCCCGGTACACCTGGTTGGCGATCGAGGCGAGGCAGTCGTGCAGGTAGGGCGCCACGTTGTAGATCGGCACCACCATGCTCAGCACAGACCCCATCCGGTCGCACTTCCTTTCTCGTCGCTTATCCGCGTACAAAGACCCTGCTCACCACGCGTTCGGCGGCCCGGCCGTCGTCCAGCGAGCAGAACCGGCCGCGGAAGTGCGCCCGCGCCTTGGTCGCCGCGTCGTCCTGGTACGCCCCGGTCGCGAACAGGTCCAGCAGGTCCCGGTAGTTGGTGGCCACCGCGCCCGGCGGCTCGGCCAGCAGGTCGAAGGTGACGCCCCGGACGGTCCGGTAGGTCGCCCAGTCCGGCGCGAAGATGACGATGGGCCGGTCGAGGACGGCGTAGTCGAACATCATCGACGAGTAGTCGGTGATCAGAACGTCGGCGGCGAGGTAGAGCTCCTCGACCGCCGGGTAGCCGGACACGTCCAGCACGTTCTGCATGGCGGGGCCGGTCGCACCCGGCCGGACGTAGAAGTAGTGCGCCCGGGACAGTACTACCGTGTCCGGGCCCAGCTCGTCGGCGAAGTCCTCCACGTCCAGCGCCGGGCGGTACTCGGGGTGGTACTCCCGATGGGTGGGCGCGTACAGGATCGCCATCTTGCCCTCCGGGATGCCCACCTTGGCTCGGGCCTCCCGGACCTGGTCCGGTGTGGCGTTGGCCAGCCGGTCGTTGCGCGGGTACCCCACCTCCAGCGTCTCGTAGCGGCAGGGGTACGCGCGCTCCCAGACCTGGGTGGTGAAGGCATTCTGGGTGATGCTGAAGTCCCACCGGTCGCAGCGCCTCAGCAGCCGCGCCGCGCTGGTGCGCACCATGGCGGCGGGCCGGCCGGCATCCTGCAGCGCCCGCGCCGGATAGCGGTACTCGTCCAGGCCCATCACCTTCAGCGGAGTGCCGTGATGGGTCATCACGTGCACCGAGCCCGGGCGCTTGACCACGAAGTCGGGGAAGTTCACGTTGTTGACCAGCCAGGTGGCGCGGGCCAGCGCCCGGTAGTACGCGCGGGTGCCGGCGACCACGTACGGCACGCCCTTCGGCATCCCGGCGGCCCGGGCGCGGTTGACCACCCACACCCCGCGCACCGAGGGCGCGAGCTCCCGCGCCTTTTCGTAGATCGCGGCCGGGTTGCAGAAGTAGCCCCGGTACCAGTACGCGGCGTAGACGGCCAGCGACTCGTCTCGCGGCAACCGCAGCTGGATCTGGTAGTACGCCCGCAGCAGCAGTTCGCGTCCCCGCCGGGCGAGCCTGCGCAGCCCTCGCTTGACCGGGCGCCCGGCGCGGCGGGCCGCGTGCAGCCCGCGGTAGGCCGCGCGCAGCGCCTGGAACAGCCCGTACGAGCCCCGTTCGACCATACGGAACTTGACACCCTCCACCCCGCCCGGCGGCCGGAACCCGGGCGGTTGGTAGCGGCGGTAGAACTCCGACGCCTGGGCGAAGAAGCGGCGTCGCAGCGGCCGCGAGATGCGGCTCTCGTTGCCCAGCACCATCAGGAAATGCCAGATCATGCGCTGGAACAGCCGCGGACGCAAGGGCTCGCCGGGGTCGAGCCGGTCGAAGACGCTCTGCCAGCTGCCGAAGACGGCCAGGTGCCCCTCGCCCTGGGTACGAGTGGCGGCGCCGATGCGGCGCTGGCGGTAGTTGACGCAGACTCGGTCCAACACCGAGATCCGCTCGGCGGCGAGCAGCAGCGGGTAGGTGAACGCGACATCCTCGTACCAGCCAGGCGGGTACGGCAGGTCCAACGCGGTCAGCAGCTCCCGGCGGACCACCTTGTTCCACGCCACGTGCAGGATGTCCAGGGCCCGCGGCCAGTCCCGCAGTGTGAACACGGACGGCGCCGCGGCCAGGAAGTCATTGGCCACCGTCGCCCGCGCCCGCGGGTCCCACGGCACCCGCGCGTGGTTGACGATCAGCACGTCCGGCCTGGTGGCGCGGAGCCGGCGGACCACCGCCCGCAGCGAGCCGGGGGCAAGCCAGTCGTCGCTGTCCAGGAACCACACGTACTCGCCGGTGGCGTGGCGCAGCCCCGCCTGTCGCGCCGGTCCCAGGTTGACATTGCGCTCCAGATGGACCACCCGCACGCGGGAATCGCGGGCCGCGTACTCGTCCATGATCTGCCCGCTGCCGTCCGGCGAGCAGTCGTCCACCGCGATCACCTCAAGGTCGGTGAACGACTGGTCCAAGATGGAGTCGAGGCACTCGCGCAGGTAACCCTGGACCCGGTAGGCGGGAACGACGACGCTCAGCAGGGCCACGACTCACATCCCTCCAGCCTGTGCTCCACTGTGGACTCCCGCTGGCCGGCGCCCGGACCGGGTCGGCCGTGCTTCCGGGATCCAGCCGGCAACCGCCCGTACGCCGAATACCAGACAAAGGTATACCGTGAGCGCCAAAGCCACCTGCGTCACGGCTGAAGCGGCCGCGGCCACGGCGAGCAGCGCCACCCGGCCGTCCCAGCCGAGGTCCGTCACGTGCTGTTTCGCGACCGGCCGGGCGGTCAGGTCATAGTGGTGCATCGCGATCGCGAAGAGCAGCACGAAGACCAGCGGGCGCGGTACGCCGCCGGCGATCCCGACGCCGATGACGAAGATGTACTCCGCGGCGTGCAGGGCGGCCGGCACCAGCCAGTCGAGCGGCCCGGTGTGGCTGGCCCGCGCCGACAGGCCGGCGGAGAGCAGAATCAGTGCCACCGCCCAGTACCACTCCTTGGGTACGGCCAGCAGCAGGCCGCCGGCCGCCACCGCCAGCCCGGCGGTGGCCAGGGGCGCGGCCAGCCGCGCCCGGCCGAGCAGGCGCCGGGCCAGCGGCCCGTCGTCCCGCTGCCGAGCGATGTCCATAGTGGCCATCACCGGGACCCGCATCCGCAGCGAGCGCAGGCCCCGCAGCGACACCGTGTAGGCGGCCGCGAGCCCACCCCAGACCAGCACGGCGATCAGCGCGGCCCGGCCGCCGGACAGCGCGGCGACCACCGCGATGGTGGCCCAGCGTTCCCCGATGGGGAACACGACGATCCGCTTGAGCCAGTACGCCACCGAGCCGGCGTCGGCCAGCACCCGATCCGAAACCCGGCCCAGCATTCCCCCGCGATCCTGCTGGAGACCACCGCC
>JADGHA010000336.1 GCA_019689695.1 Micromonosporaceae bacterium
CTGGCAGGCGCAGGCCGCCACGCGCCGGCAGTGGCAGCGGCTGTCCCTGCTCGGCGGGCATTTCCTGGACATGGTCGCCGGGCTGCCCACGCTGCACGCGTTCGGCCGGGCGCGGGCCCAGGTCGAGGTGGTACGCCGGATGGCCGACGGGCACCGGGCGGCGACCATGCGCACGCTGCGCATCGCGTTCCTCTCCGCGCTCGTGCTGGAGCTGGTCGCCACCGTCTCGGTGGCTTTGGTCGCGGTGCCGATCGGGCTGCGACTGCTGGACAACGGGCTCACCCTGCGGACCGCCCTGCTGGTCCTGCTGCTCGCGCCCGAGGCCTACCTGCCGCTGCGGGTGGCCGGCAGCAAGTTCCACGCCAGCATGGAGGGGCTCACCGCGCTGGATCACGCCTTCTCCGTACTGGAGAAGGCGCCTCCGGCACCGGAGACGGTCCCGGCGGCCGCCGGGTCCGGCCGGTCCGCGCCGGCGCCCGGGCCCATCCGCTTCGAGAACGTGACCGTCTCGTACGAGCGCGCGACGGCCCTGCGGGACGTGTCGTTCACCATCGAGCCCGGGCAGCGGGTCGCCCTGATCGGACCCAGCGGCGCCGGGAAGAGCACGCTGCTGGCCCTGCTGCTCGGCTTCGTCCAGCCGACCAGCGGGCGGGTGCTGGTCGGCGACACCGATCTGGCCACTGTGGACCTCGAGGAGTGGCGGCGGCGGCTGGCCTGGGTGCCGCAGCGCCCGCACCTGTTCGCGGCCACGCTCGCGGAGAACATCCGGCTGGGCGCGCCGGACGCCTCGCCGGCCGCCCTGGCCGCGGCGGTCACCGCCGCGCACCTGGACGAAGTGGTGGCCGGCCTGCCCGCCGGGCTCGACACCGTCCTCGGCGAGCGCGGGCACGGCCTGTCCAGTGGCCAGCGGCAGCGGGTGGCGCTGGCCCGGGCGTTCCTGCGCGACGCGCCGCTGCTCCTGCTGGACGAGCCGACCGCCCGCCTGGACGGGGCGAGCGAGGCACTGGTGCTCGCCGCCACCCGGCGGCTGGCCCGCGGTCGGACCGCGCTGATGGTGGCGCACCGCCCCGCGCTGCTGGCCGACGTGGACCGGATCCTGCGGGTGGACGGCGGCCACGTCGTCGAGCTCACCGCGTCGGCGGTGCCGGCATGACGACCAGCATCCTCCGCCAGGCCCGCCCGTACCTGCGGTTGAGCCACCCGCCATCCGCCCGGAACCCGCACCTGGTGGGGCGGCTGGTCGGGGCCGGGCTGCTCGCCGCCGCCACCGAGCTGGCCGGCCTGGCGCTGATGGCGACCGCCACCTGGCTGCTGGTCACCGCCGCCGGCCAGCCGCCGCTGGTCACCCTCAGCGTGGCCATCGTCGCGGTACGCGCGCTGGCGATCGGCCGCGGCGCGCTGCGCTACACCGAACGGCTGGCCGGGCACGACGCCGTCCTGCGGATGCTCACCGAGGTACGGGCCCGGGTCTTCGCGGCCCGCGCCGCTTCCCGCGCGCCCTCCCCCGACCGCCATTCGGGCGACTCGCTCAGCCAGCTGGTCTCCGACGTGGACGCGGTACAGGACCTGATGCTCCGGGTGGTGGTGCCCACAGCGGCGGCCATGGCGGTCGGCGCGCTCGCCATCACCGGCGCCGCGCTCGTGGTGCCCCTGGCCGGGCTGGTCCTCGCCGGCGGGCTGCTGCTGGCCGGCGCGGCGCTCCCCGCCCTCGCGGTACGGGTGACCCGGCACACCGCGGATCGGGTGGCCCCGCTGCGCGCGGCGCTGGCGGCGGAGACGGTGGACCTCACGCACGGTGCGGCCGACCTGGCTGCGTTCGGCGCGACCCGGGTTGCGGTGGACCGGGCGGCCGGCCGGGCGGGCGCACTGGCCGCGGCGGAGCGCCGCCTCGCCCTGCTGGGCGGAGCGGTGGACGCTGCGGGCGCCGCCGTCTCCGGCCTGACCGCGGCCGCGGTGGTCGCCGTGGCCATCGCCGCCGGCGTGGACGGCGCCCTGGTCGGCGTGCTGGGGGTCGGCACGCTCGCCGCGGTCGAGTCGGCCCTCGCCCTGGTGGCCGCCGCGCGCCGGTGGGCCGAGATCCGGGGCAGCCTGGACCGCCTCTCCGCGAGCCTCGCCGTGCAGACCCCGCCCGCCGAGCCGGAGCACCGCGACGTCACTGGGCACCTGGCGCTGCACGGCGTCTGCGTCCGGTACCGCGAAGGCGCACCGCCCGCGCTGTCCGATGTGGAGCTGGAAGTCCCGCCCGGCGCGCGCGTCGCGGTCGTCGGGCCGAGCGGCGCCGGCAAGAGCACCCTGGTGGGCGTACTGGCCGGTGCTGTCGCGCCGGACGCGGGCAGCGCATTGCTGGACGGGCGGCCGATCGCCGGGTACGGCCCGCCGCCCCCGGTGACCGGACTGCTCGCCGAAGCCCACGTCTTCCACGCCACGGTACGGGACAACCTGCTGCTCGGCCGCCCCGACGCGGACGAGCACGACCTGGCCGCCGCGTGCGCCGTTGCCGGCCTGCTGGACTGGGTCCGCGAGCAGCCGGACGGCTGGGACACCGTGGTCGGCGAGGACGGCGGACAGCTCTCCGGCGGCCAGCGGCAGCGGCTCGCGCTGGCCCGCGCGCTGCTCGCCGCGCCGCCCGTACTCGTCCTGGACGAACCGACCGAAGGGCTCGACCCGGCCGCCGCGGCGGCGGTGCTCGACTCGGTGCTCGCCGCGACGGCGGGCCGATCGCTGATCCTGGTCACCCACCGGCTGCACGGCCTGGCCGCGTTCGACGAGATCCTGGTGCTGGACGGCGGCCGCGTGGTGCAGCGCGGCCGGCACGAGGAACTCGCCGCCGCACCGGGCTGGTACCGGGACCAGTGGCAGGCCCAGGAGATCGCCGAGCGCGGCTACCTGAGCCTCACGCCGTAGCTGCGTGAAACGGACTGAAGGGCGCGTACGGGGGGAGGCCCACGGCGTTCCAGCCGGGCGGACTAGGGTGTGCGCAGGGTCACCGATCCGTCTGCCACGCGCCGCCCGGCGCGGCCCGGGTCGGTCCCGTCTGACCCGTACTCATCAACGGAGGTCATTGTGGCCCGCCAGTCGCCACGACGGCGCAACGCCGAGGAAGACGCGGCCGACACGGTCGCCGGCCAGGATGGCGCGGACAACGTCGCCGACCGGGACGGGGCCGCCGGCGCCGTAGCGGACACCAGGGACGACCTCGACGATGCGGAGGAGGACGGCGCGGCGCGGGTCACCGCGGACGACCGGCCTCTGTGGAGGGACGTCCGGGTCGACCCGGTGGAGATCGCACTGCCGACGGGCAGCGGATACACGCTACGTGCGTACCGCCCGAAGGGGGTGCTGACGCCGACGGAGGTGGCCGACCGCGACGAGGAGGACGTGTTCGCCGGCCGGGCCGCCGCCACCGAGGACGAGGAGGAAGTCGTCATCCTCGACGAGGAGTTCGAGGAGCTCGTCCGTGGCGAGCGCGACGAGGACGAACGGGACGACGAGCAGGAAGACGAACAAGAGGGAGAGGAGAAGGAGGCGGCGCAGGCCGCCGCGGACGAGGCGGAGGAAGAGGTCCCGGTCTTCCTCAGTCATCGTGGCAAACTGTTGCTTTTCCGCTCCGCAGAGTCACTTGTGGAGTTTGTCCGCTCCGGTGAGCCGAACGACCTGGCGCAGATCGACACCTGGGCCGAACTGGTCGAGCGCATCGAGCCGGCCGACGTGGCGCCGCGCGACGACGACGTCTACGAGTTGGACCTGGTGGTCGAGAACCTTCGCGGCGGCCACGACGTGTGGGACGTGCCCCTGCTGATATCGGCCGGTGAAATCGCCCGCGATCTGGGTTATGCGCTCCGGCTCGTGCCGCTCATCACGGCGCTCGCCCCGGGATCGCCGCTGGACGATCTCGACGAGGCGTTGCGCAAGGCCGCAGACGGTGGCCTCAGCGGGTTCCTCGGCCGGCGCCGGCTGCGCAAAATCGGGGCACAACAGGCAACTCTCGGCTGGCGCACGATTATCGGCAAGATCTCTGCCGCTGTGGACTGGCGCGACTGACCCTTAACCAGGGAACATCAGTCCTTGGCACACGACATCAGTCCCGGGAGGAGGACGACGCCGTGGCGCTCGTGCGGGTGTACTGCGGTCTGGCGTCGGCGGATCGGACGGCGCCGGCGTCGGACGCAGGCGGCTGGCTGACCGCCGCCGTCGTCGACGACGCCGGTCGGCTGCTGGACGTCTGCGAGGTCGGAGACGACCCGGCCGGGTACGCCCGGCTGTGCACGATGCTGGCCGAGCGCTCCGGCGGACCGACCGCGGTGGCGATCGCCGCGGACAGCGACGACCACCGGCTCGCCTCGCTGCTGGCCGCCGCCGGCCGGGCACTGGCCATCGCGGACGACGACGCCGTGGACGACTACGCGGAACGCTTCGCCGATGACGAGTCCGCCAACGAGATGCAGTCTCCTCCCGCCGTACGCCGGGCCGTGGGCCTGGCACGCGCGTTGCAAGCCGGGGCGCTCTCCGCAGTCTCCCTCCCCGTTCCGCGTGACCTGACCGGTCTCAAGGGCGTCCTGGTCGCCCATGCCGCGCTCGTCACCGGCCGGCACAGCGCCGCGGTCGCCCTCCGGGAGGTCCTGCGCGAGCTGCACCCGGCAGCGCTGCGGGCGTACCCGGACCCGGCCGAGCCGGTCCCGCTGGCGATCCTCGACGCCCTGCCCGGACCACACTGCCTGAACGGCGGCGCCACCTCCGGGCGCGGCCGGGACTCCGCGGCCACCGACGCGATCGTCGCCAACCTCACCGGGTCCGGCATTGCGGACGCGGCGACCGTCGAGGAGGCGATCACCGCGCTACGGGTGGCGATCGCCGAGACCCCGCGCCGGAGTGTCGCGGGCAAGGCGTCCAACGCGGCGATCGCCGAGACCATCCGGCAGGCGGTGGCGGCGGTACGCGCATGCGACGCGGCCTGCCAGGCGCTGGTGGCCTCCCTGGCGGAGCGGCTCACCGAGCCGTCCACCACGCGGTCCGGCGGC
>JADGHA010000337.1 GCA_019689695.1 Micromonosporaceae bacterium
CCAGGAGATCGCACTTGCGTTCGCCGGCCGGATCGGGTACGGCGAGTAGACAACGGCGCCGGACGGGCGGGCCGTCGGTCCGGCCGGCTCGTTACACTGGGCCGGCCGGGCGGGAGTGGCGGAACGGCAGACGCGGCAGATTTAGGTTCTGTTGCCCGAGAGGGCGTGGGGGTTCAAGTCCCCCCTCCCGCACGCGATCTTCCCGGGCCCGATGTCGCCGTGGACGCCGCCGTGCGGCACCCGCCCGCACCGGGCTTAGTCCAGGCCGAGCTCCCGGCGCAGCTTGGCGACGTGGCCGGTGGCCTTGACGTTGTACATCGCCTTCTCGATCCGGCCCTCCTCGTCGATGACGAAGGTGGAGCGGATCACGCCGGTGACGGTCCTGCCGTACATCTGCTTCTCGCCGAATGCGCCGTACGCGGCGAGCACCGACGTGTCCGGGTCGGAGACGAGCGGGAAGGTCAGCGCGTCGCGCTCGCGGAACTTGGCGAGCTTCTCCGGCCGGTCGGGGGAGATGCCGACCACCTCGTAGCCGGCGGCCTGCAGCGACGCGAGTGAGTCGCGGAAATCGCAGGCCTGCTTGGTGCAGCCGGGCGTCATGGCCGCCGGGTACGCGTACAGCACGACCTTGCGGCCGCGCAGCTGGGCCAGCGAGAGGGTGGACCCGTCGTCGGTCGGCAGGGTGAACTCGGGCGCCTTGTCCCCGGGCGCGAGCCGGGCCGCGGTACTCATGCGGGAACCCTATCCCTTACGGACGTGGGATCGGCCGGCGCCTGGGTGGCCGCGGCGCGGATGCGCAGGATGCCGGCGGCGGTCAGCCCCGCTCCGGCGGCGATGACGGCGGCGATGGCGGCGCGCGCCCAGAACCCGTCCCAGGGCACGGGGGCGACGGCGCGGGAGAAGACGGTCGCGTTGGCGACGCCGGCGGAGATGAGCAGGCAGGCGCCGGCGAGGGCGAGCGCGAGGTCGGCGGCCGGGCGGCGGGCCCGGCCCGGGCCGGCCGTGGCGCGCAGGGCGTATCCAGCGGCGGCGACCGCGGCCAGGCAGGTGAGCACCGGCCAGGTCTGCCCGCCGAACAGCCCGCGCAACATGCCGCCCACACCGCTCGTGCCGGCGTCGAGCTCGCGGGCGACCGCGTAGCTGATGCCGATGGCGCCGCCGGCGAGCGCGGTGAGCGCGCCGGATCGCCGCAGGAGCACGCCGAGCCCGGTCACCGCCGCCGCGCCCAGCAGGCTCACCGCCCACCACGTGCCCGGCTGCGGCGGGGGCAGCCAGTCGAGCGTGCCGCGCACCTCCACAGTGGACGATTGGGTGCGGAGCGGTACGACCCAGTCGCGGATCCGGTGGGTGCGGCTCGGGTCGGCGGTGACCTGCGGCGGCGGGTCGTCGCTCATCCAGTGCACGCGGTGGTCGTGCCAGCGCGCGACAGCACCGGCGGGCACCTCCAGCAGGCGCTTGCCGTCGTAGCCCACCACCTCGACGGGGTGGCCGGTGTGGTTGGTCAGCTCCAGCCGCCCGCCGGCCTCAATGCTGCGCACGGTGAGCCCGGGCACGGCCGGGGTCACCGACGTGATGGTGGTGCGGTAGTTGGAGCCGGCCACCGGGTCGGTGCCGTGGGCGGCGGCCGGGGCCGCCGGCCACAGCGCCAGCAGCAGGGCGCCGAGGGTCAGCTGGACGAGCCGCCGGGCTGCACCGCCGCGGTGATCGCCGCGGCGGTCGGCTGCACCTGCCTGCCGTTGACCTTGACGGTGGGGGTGCCGGTCACCCCGGCCGCGCTGGCCTCGTCCGTGACGTGCTGCACCCATGACTTGTATGTTCCATCCCGGACGCACGTGCCGAAGCTCGATTCACTCAATCCTATTGATGTACCGATCTGGACCAGCTGGTCGTCGCTGAGCCCGGCGCTGCCCTCGCTGGGCTGCTGGGCGAACAGCGCCTTGGCGTACTCCCGGAACTTACCCTCGGCGCCGGCGCAGCCGGCGGCGGCGGCCGACCGGGTCGAGTAGTTGGTGGTGGAGGCGCCGTCCAGGATGGCGATCGGGTGGTAGATCACCCGGGCCTTGCCCTGGCTGGCGAGCTGCTCCACGGCGCTGCCGCTGGCGTCCTCGAACTCCTTGCAGTGCGGGCAGAGGAAGTCCTCGTAAACGTCCACAGTGGCAGGCCCGGAGCCGGTGGCGAAGCCGGTGCCGTTGGCCACCGAGCCCGGCGGCGTGGCGAAGGAGCTCTTGTGCTGCGCGGCGTACACCCCGTACCCGATGCCGCCGGCGATGACCAGCACCGCGACCGCGACGATGGACGTCCACAGTGTCCGCCGGCGCCGGCGCTCGCGGGCGAGTTGCTCGCGGATCACCCGGGCGGCCTCTTTCTGAGCGGCGCGCTTGCTCACATCTCCTCCGGTGTGGGTCCAGCGGGGGCGTCAGATGCGGCGAGCCAGCGGTCCACGGACAGCCGGGTGAGGGGGTACGCGATCAGGAAGGCGGCGAGCGCGCCGAAGGCGAGGTCGCGCGCGATCTCCGGGCCGTAGCTCGGGCTCTGCCCGGCGGCGAGCTCGCCACCGCCGCCGAAGCAGCCGCAGTCGATGGACAGGCCGCGGGCCCAGGCCGAGCTGATGCCGGCCACGAAGACGGCCAGCAGGGCCGCGGAGACCACGCCGGCCAGCCGGGTGGCCAGGCCCGCGACGAGCAGCAGGCCGAGGGCGATCTCCACGAACGGCAGCGCCGCGCCGACCACCTTCGCCACGTCGTACGGCATCACCTGGTACGCGTTGACCGCGCGCCCGGCGGCGGCCAGGTCACCCGCCTTGGCGGCGCCGGCGGTCAGCCAGACCGCGGCGAGGCCGAGCCGCACCAGCGTGCCCAGCCAGGGCTGGACGGCCGGCCAGCGGCGCGCCGGCAGGCGCCGGATGTCCAGGATCACGCCTACCGAGGGTACTCAGCGTCCCTGGATGCTCCCTGGGAACTAAGGCCTGTCTTTCCGCGACTATTTGCGGTATGAGATCCCGCCGGCTCGCCGCCCTCCTCGCCGCCGCACTGTTCGGTGGGGTGTCCGTGCTGCTCGGCCCCGCCAGCCCGGCCAGCGCGCACGCCGTCCTGGAGAGCACCTCGCCCCAGCAGGGCTCCGTGGTCCAGCAGGCCCCGGCGGAGGTGACGCTGACCTTCAGCGAGTCGGTGCGGCTGGTGCCGGGCAAGACCCAGATCATCGCGCCGGACGGCAAGCGGCTGGCCACCGGCGAGCCGCGGGTGGACGGCCGGGTGCTGACCATCCCGGTCAAGGCCAGCAGCCCGCCCCGGGGCACGTACCTGGTCAGCTACCGGGTCATCTCGGCGGACAGCCACCCGATCTCCGGCGGCTTCTCCTTCTCGATCGGCGCGCCCTCGGCGACGCAGCCACAGCTCAGCGACGGCGTCGCTGGCGACGGGGTGGTCAAGGCGGCCATCCCGGTCGCCAAGTACCTCGGGTACGCCGGGCTGGTCCTGGTGATCGGCCCGATCCTGGTGCTGGCCCTGCTGTGGCCGCGGCGGCTGTCCCGGCGTGGACCGACCCGGCTGGTCTGGGTCGGGCTGGGCCTGGTCGGGCTGAGCACGCTGGCCGGGCTCTACCTGCAGGCCCCGTACACCACCGGCGCCAGCATGTTCGATGTCTCCGCCGGGGACCTGCGCGACGTGCTGAGCAGCCAGTTCGGCATCGCGCTGGTGGTCCGGCTGGGCCTGCTGGCGGCGGTCGCGATCCTGGCCCGGCCGGTGCTCGACGGCGAGGGCACCAAGACGGACCACGTCCTGCTCGCCGTGCTCGGCGTGGCCGGGCTGGCCACCTGGCCCCTGTCCGGGCACCCGACCGCCTCGCCGGTACCGGCGGTGACCACGGTCGCCGACATCGCGCACCTCGCCGGCATGGCGGTCTGGCTGGGCGGGTTGGTCATGCTGGTCGGGTTCCTGGTGCGCCGGGCCAGCGATGCGGAGCTGGGGGCGATCCTGCCGGTCTGGTCCCGGTGGGCGGCGCTGGCGGTCAGCTGGCTGGTGCTCGCCGGTGTGGTCCAGGGCCTGGTCGAGGTGGGCACCTGGCGCGGCCTCATCGACACCAGGTACGGGCAGCTGGTGCTGGTGAAGGTGGCCCTGCTCGCGGTGGTGATCGCCGTCGCGGCGTACTCCCGGAACCTGGTGCGCTCGCGGCGCGCGGTGGGTGAGCGGCCGCACCTGCTGCGGGCGGTCGGGGTCGAGCTGGCGGTGACCGCCGTGGTGCTGGGCCTCAGCTCGGTGCTGGTGCAGTCCACTCCCGGGCGCACCGAGGCGGCCACGCCGGCGCCGAGCGAGATCTCCACCTACGACAAGACGCTGACCAGCAGCCTCTACTCGCTCGAGGTGCAGGTGGACCCGGCCAAGGTGGGCAACAACTCGGTGCACCTGTACGCGTACACGCCGGAGGGCACGCCGCAGCCGGTGGCGGAGTGGAGCGCGACCGCCGCGCTGCCGTCCGCGAACGTCGAGCCGATCACCATCTCGCTGCTCAAGATCACGGACAACCACGCGATCGGGGAGGTGCAGCTGCCCAGTCCCGGGCAGTGGCAACTGCGCTTCACGTTGCGCACCAGCGACATAGACCAGGCGACCGTCACTACCGAAGTACCCATCAAGTAGATCGAGGAGACCGTCCATGACCCGCGCAGTCCGGTTGGCTGCCACCGCCCTCGCTGCCACGGCGGCCGGCGTCCTGCTGCTCGCCACGCCCGCGTCGGCTCATGTCACCGTCAACGCGCAGGACGCGCGGCAGGGTGGCTTCACCCGGGTGGCGTTCCGGGTGCCGACCGAGAGCGACACGCTGTCCACCACCAAGGTCGAGGTGCACCTGCCGCAGGACACGCCGATCGCGTCGGTATCCACCATGCCGGTGCCCGGCTGGACCGTGAAGGTCAGCAAGACCAAGCTGGCCCAGCCGATCAAGACCGACGACGGGGAGCTCACCGAGGCGGTCTCGGTGATCACCTGGACGGCCGGCCCGGGCGCGGCGATCAAGCC
>JADGHA010000338.1 GCA_019689695.1 Micromonosporaceae bacterium
ACGCCGGCCGTCCCGCTGCCCGGGGTGGAGATGGACGAGAGCCGGGCGGGTCGGGAGGGCCACGACCTGCCACCCGAACTCGGCCCGCAGCCGATCTCGGTGGTGGAGGGGCGCACCTTCATGTTCTCCGACCAAATCGGCGACGTGCCGCCTGGCACGATCGGCGGTCTGGTCAACTCCGACACCCGGCTGGTGAGCCACTGGGTGCTCACCATCAACGGCGCCCGCTTCCTCTCCCTGCGCTCCGGCACGGTCAACCACTACTCGGCCGAGTTCTTCCTCACCAACCCCGAACTGCCGGACCTGCCGCCCAACACGATCGGGCTGCGCCGCCGCCGCCTGCTCGGCGACGTGTTCCACGAACACCTCGAACTGCAGTCGTTCGCCGGCCAGCCGGTGCACGTCCAGCTGCGCCTGGAGACCGGGACCGACTTCGCCGACCTGTTCGAGATGAAGCACGTTGTGCGGGAGCGGACCACCATTGTCCGCGACCACGCCCCGGCAGAGTCCCGCCTGGCATACCGGTACCAGAACGAGGACTTCCAGGTCGAGACCGTGATCAGCGCCCATCCGTCAGCTGACCGTGTCGAGGGCGACGACCTGGTCTGGGAGCTGGACCTCGCGCCCGACAGCCGGTGGAGCTGCGACATCGAGATTCCGCTCAACTTTGACGTGCAGGAGATTCGCCCGGGGCGCCGCCGCTTCCCGCTGCCGGCGGGCACGAACGACCCGGTCAACGCCTGGCTCTCCCAGGCGCCCACAGTGGAGAGTGACTCGTTCATCCTGGAGAAGACCATCGAGACGAGCCGGCGGGACCTGATCGCGCTTCGCATCGCCACCCGCGCCGGCGAGCGCGAGATCATGCTGCCCGCCGCCGGCCTGCCCTGGTTCCTGACGCTGTTCGGCCGGGACACGCTGATCACGGCGTACCAGACCATCGCGGCGGGACAGGCGCTCTCCCGCGGGGTGCTGCTGGCCCTCGCCGCGTACCAGGGCTCGACGCGCGAGGACTTCCGCGACGAGGAGCCCGGCAAGATCCTGCACGAGGTACGCAGCGGCGAGCTCACCCGGCTGGGCGAGAAGCCGCACAACCCGTACTACGGGACGATCGACGCGACACCGCTCTGGCTGATCCTGCTCTCGGAGTACTACTGCTGGACCCAGGACGACGAGCTGGTCCGTGCGCTGCGGAGCAACGCGATGGCCGCGCTGGACTGGATCGACCGGTACGGTGACCGCGACGGGGACGGCTACCTGGAGTACCAGACCCGCTCGCCACAGGGCCTCGGGAACCAGTGCTGGCGGGACTCGTGGGACGGCGTCCAGTTCGCCGACGGCTCCCTGCCGGTGCTGCCCATCGCCACCTGCGAGACCCAGGGCTACGTCTACGACGCGAAGATTCGCATGGCGGAGCTGGCTGAGGGTCCGCTGAACGACCCGGCGCTGGCCAGCCGGTTGCGCTCCGAGGCGGCGCTGCTGCGCCAGCGGTTCAACAACGACTTCTGGATCGACGAGCGGGGCGGGTACTACGCGATCGGGCTTGACGGCGACAAGCGGAAGATCGACTCACTCACCTCGAACATCGGCCACCTGCTGTGGTCGGGGATCGTGCCCGAGGACCGTGCCCGGCTGGTCGCCAACCAGCTGATGTCGGACGCCATGTTCTCCGGCTGGGGAGTGCGCACGCTGTCCACGAAGGACAGAGGCTACAACCCGATCGGTTACCACCGGGGGACGGTCTGGCCCCATGACAACTCGATCATCGCGACGGGCCTGGCCAGGTACGGGTTCCGCGACGAGGCGAACCGCATCACGATGGCCCTGCTGCAGGCCGCGCGGTTCTCCGACTTCCGGCTGCCGGAGGCGTTCTCCGGCTACCCGCGCGACTTCGGCAGCTTCCCCGTGCCCTACCCGACGGCGTGCAGCCCGCAGGCGTGGGCCACCGGCGCACCGATCCAGTGCCTGCGCGCGATGCTCGGCCTGCGCCCGGAGGCCGGCCGGGTGGTGGCCGACCCGTACATCCCAGACGAGATCGGGCACGTGACCGTCCGCCGGTTCAACGCGTTCGGTGCCCTCTGGGAGCTGGAGGCGGTGGGCACCAAGAGCTCCGTGCGTCTGTCCAAGGAGGAGCCGCCGTCGGAGGCGGCGGCCAGGGCCGCATTCGGCCGGCTGTGACGAGCGGGCCCGACGAGGCTGGCAGCAGGAACGAGGATGGGTGGTGCGGCAGCACGACCCGATAACCGAAGATCAGGCGACCGCCACCGGACCCCGCCGTGGCTGGCCGTTGCCCGCCGGCCCGGCGGCGCGCTCCGTCCGGGATTCCCGCGGGTCACCACCCCTGGCCAGCAGCGCGGCCACCGGCAGCGTCGCCGCCCCGACCGCCACCGCGTCCGGCCCGAGCTGGCACAGCTCGATGGTGGTCTGCCCGTACGGGTGGCGCAGCGCGTGCGCCGCGACCGCCTCCCGGATCTTGGGCAGCAGCGACTCGCCGAGCGCGACGCCGGCCCAGCCGCCCAGCACGATCCGCTCCGGGTTGAACAGGTTGACCAGGTTGGCCATGCCGGCGCCCAGGTAGCCGGCGGTCTCGTCCAGCACCCGGGCGGCGGTCCGGGACCGCGGCGCGGCGGCGATCAGCTCGGCGAGGCCGGACTGCTCGTCCGCCGCGGCCCGGGCCCGCCGGCCGCGCGCCTGCCGGTACCGGTCGAGGATCGCCTCCGCGCCCACGTACGCCTCCAGGCAGCCGCGCGACCCGCACCGGCAGGGCCGCCCGCCGTACACGATCGTGGTGTGGCCCCACTCGCCGGCGCTGCTGGTGGCGCCCTGGTAGGTGCTGCCGTGGGTGATCACGGCGGCGCCGACCCCGGAGCCGACCAGGGCGACCACCGCGTGCCGGGCGCCGCGGCCGGCGCCGAACCACAGCTCGGCCTGGCCCTGCGTCTTCGCGCCGTTGTCCAGAAACAGCGGCAGCGTGACGCCGCTGGCGCGCAGCAGCTCCTCGAACGGCACCGCGTCCCAGCCGATGACCTGGGCGTGCACCAGCGCGGGTGACCCCTGCTCGACCGTGCCGGGCACGCCGATCCCCACGCCGAGCACCGCCTCCTCGCTGACCCCGGCCCGGGCGAGGATCTCCCGCAGCGCGGACGCGATCTGGGCGACCACCTCCGCCGGGTCGGGTCGGGGCGAGCGGAGCGGGTGCTCCACCGCCGCGAGCCGGCCCATGGTCAGGTCGAACAGCTCCACCTTCACGCCGGTCTCGCCCACGTCGACGCCGACCACGTGGCCGTAGCGGGGATCGACGCGCAGCAGCACGCGCGGCCGGCCGCCGTCCGAGTCGACCAGCCCGGCCTCCACGACCAGCCGCTCCTCGACCAGCTCACCGGTCACATTGCTCACCGTGCCCGCGCTCAGGCCGGTCAGCCGGGTCAGCTCCTGCCGGCTGAGCGGACCGTCGAAGAACAGCTTGGACAGCACCGTGGAGCGGTTGTGCCGGCGCAGGTCCCGGACGGTACGGCGGGTGGTCTCCATGGCAGGCCCATCTGTCGATGCTTGACGTACAGGATGCCTCACCAGTTTAATGGCCGACATAAACCAAGGCATGAATTAACTCGTGAGTCACCGGCCACAGGGAGGGCGATACCCGTGTCGCTTCGCAGAAGGGCGGTGATCGGCGCCGCGGCGGCGCTGCTGATCCCGCTGGCCGCCGGGTGCGGCAGCTCAGACGAGTCCGGCTCCGGGTCCGGCGCCGGCGTGACCTTGACCTACTGGGCCAGCAACCAGGGCACCAGTCTCGAGAACGACAAGGCCGTGCTGCAGCCGGAGCTGGACAAGTTCAAGCAGCAGACCGGCATCACCGTGAAGCTGGAGGTGATCGGCTGGGCCGACCTGCTCAACCGGATCCTCGCCGCCACCACCTCGGGCCAGGGCCCGGACGTGCTGAACATCGGCAACACGTGGTCCGCGTCCCTGCAGGCCACCGGCGCGTTGCTGCCGTTCGACGACGCGACGATGGATCAGATCGGCGGTAAGGACCGCTTCCTGGCCGGCAGCCTCTCCGCCACCGGGGCGCCGGGCAAGCCGCCGACGGCGGTACCGATCTACTCGCTGGCCTACGCGCTGTACTACAACAAGAAGCACTTCGCCGAGGCCGGCATCCAGGCGCCGCCGACCACCTGGACCGAGCTGGTCGCCGACGCCAAGAAGCTGACCAAGGACGGCCGGTGGGGCCTGGTCCTGGAGGCGGGCAGCCCGGTGGAGAACTCCCACCACGCCTTCACCTTCGGCCAGCAGTACGGGGCGGACTTCTTCGACAGCTCCGGCAAGCCGCAGTTCGACTCGGACGCCGCGGTCGCCGCCATCAAGCGGTACATCGACTTCATGGCCGTCGACAAGATCGTCAACCCGAGCGCGGCCGAGTACTCCAACAACCAGTCGGTGGCCGACTTCGCCAGCGGCAAGGCGTCAATGCTGCTGTGGCAGGCCGCGGACACCGCGCTGAAGTCGCACGGGATGAGCCCGGACGACTACGGCGTGGCGCCGGTGCCGTTCACCGAGCCCACGCCGCCCGGCGGCAAGCACGTCAACAGCATGGTCGCCGGGATCAACCTGGCGGTGTTCGCCAACACCAAGCACAAGGACGCCGCCCTCAAGTTCGTGAAGTTCATGACCAGCGACGCCGAGCAGATCGCGCTGAACAAGACCTACGGCTCGCTGCCCACGGTGAAGGGCGCGTACTCCGACCCGGCGTTCCAGACCGACGTGGTCAAGGTCTACCAGCAGATCCTGTCCAGCACGGCCGCCCCGCTCCCGGCGGTGCCCGAGGAGAGCCAGTTCGAGACGCTGGTGGGGACCGTGATGAAGGACCTGTTCGCGGACGCGGCGAGCGGCAAGCCGGTGACCGCGGCGACGATCAAGAGCAAGCTCTCCGCGGCCAACCAGCAAGTGAAGGCCGGCAGCTGAGGCATGGCGACGGTCACCACGCCCGCCCCCCGGCGGGGGGG
>JADGHA010000339.1 GCA_019689695.1 Micromonosporaceae bacterium
CCTGTTCTGGGCGCTGCGCGGGGGCGGGGGGAACTTCGGCGTGGTGACCTCGTTGGAGCTGCGGCTCTACCCGGTCGACCGGCTCTGGGGTGGCATGGCCTTTTACGCCATCGAACGGGCCGCGGACACGATCGCCTACTACCGGGAGTGGGCGCTGGCCGAGCCGGATGAGATGACCACGGCGCTCATGCTGGTGCGGATGCCGCCGGATCCGGCCGTCCCCGAGCCCATCCGCGGCAAGCGGGTGCTGGCGATCCGCGCCCTGTACCTGGGCACGCTCGGGGACGCGGAGTGGGTGCTGGAGCCGCTACTCGACGCCGCCGGGCCGCCCCTCGCCGGCGGCTTCCGGCCGATGAGCTTCCCGGAGACGGCCACCATCGCCGGCCCTCCGCCCCCATCGGCGGCGGTCCGCCAACACATCGACCTATTTGGACACCTGCCGGACGACCTCATCGACACACTGCTGGACTCCGCGGTGGATGGGATCGAGATCCGCCACTGGGGTGGGGCGATGGCCCGCACGTCGCCCGACTCGGGGCCCGTCGGTCACCGGCACGTGCCGTTCTCCGTCGTCGCCGGGGCACGGTACGGCGATCCGAGCGACCGGGATCCGGTCGACTCCACTATGGACGCCCTGGTGTCGCGGATGAGCCCGTACGCGACGGGGGGCACGTTCCTGAACTTCCTCACGGACACGAGCAGGACGCCGTCGGCGTACACGACCGAGGACTACCGGCGCCTTCTGGAGGTGAAACGCGCGTGGGATCCGGACAACTTCTTCAGTCACAACCACAACATCGCGGCCGTGTCGGCGGTGACACGGTGACACCCGCCATCGAGACCGTCGGGCTCGTCAAGACGTACGGGCAGACCCGGGCGGTGGACGGCCTCGACATCACGGTGCCGGTCGGCGGCGTGTACGGGCTGCTCGGCCCGAACGGCGCCGGCAAGACGACGACCATCCGCATCCTCGCCACGCTGGTGCGCCCCGACGCCGGCCGGGCGGCCGTGCTCGGGCACGACGTGGTGCGCGAGGCGGACGCGGTCCGCGGCCGGGTCAGCCTGACCGGACAGTTCGCCTCGATCGACGAGGACCTGACCGGCGAGGAGAACCTGGTGCTGCAGGCGCGGCTGCTCGGCTTCCCGCGGCGGCGGGCCAGGCAGCGCGCGGCCGAGCTGCTCGCCGCGTTCGACCTGACCGACGCCGCCGGCCGCCTGGTCAAGACGTACTCCGGTGGCATGCGGCGGCGGGTCGACCTCGCGGCGAGCCTGGTGGCCGGTGCCGACCTGCTCTTCCTCGACGAGCCGACCACCGGGCTCGACCCGCGCAGCCGCGGTGAGGTGTGGGATCTGGTCCGGACGCTGGTCGGCCAGGGCACCACCGTCCTGCTGACCACCCAGTACCTGGACGAGGCCGACCAGCTCGCGGACCGGATCGCGGTGATCGATCACGGCCGGGTGATTGCCGAGGGAACGCCGGGGGAGCTGAAGTCCTCGGTGGGATCGGGGGTTCTGCATGTCCGGCTGCTCCGGCCGGAGCAGCGGCCGGACGCTGAGCGGGTGCTCGCCGAAGTGCTCGACACGCGCATCCAGCTGGACTCCGACGAGGCCGCGCTCTCCGCCCGGGTCGACGATGTGGAGCGCGGGGCGTACGCGCTCGCGGCACTGTCGCGTGCGGGCATCGAGGTCGCCGCGTTCGGACTCGGGCAGCCCAGCCTGGACGAGGTCTTCCTGGCCCTGACCGGGCAGACGCAGGAGGTGAACGCATGACCGTCGTCCTGTCCGGCGCCCGGCCGCCGCGGGCCAGCGCGGTCTCCGCCTCGCTGGCCTTCGGCTGGCGATCCCTGCTGAAGATCAGGCACCTGCCGGAGCAGCTGGCCGACGCCATCCTGCTGCCGGTGCTGTTCACGGTCCTGTTCACGTACCTGTTCGGCGGCGCCTTCGCCGGCTCGACCAGCAGGTACCTGAACTTCCTCCTGCCGGGCACCCTGGTCATGACGGTGCTGCTGGTCACCGTGTACAGCGGGCTCGGGCTGAACACCGACCTCACCCGCGGCGTGCTCGACCGGTTCCGGGCGTTGCCGATCTGGCAGCCGGCGCTCATCGTCGGCGGGCTGCTCGGCGACGCCGGCCGCTACCTGCTCTCGGCCGGCCTCGTCATCGGCCTCGGACTGGCGATGGGCTTCCGGCCGGACGGGGGAGTGGTCGGGGTGCTGCTGGCTGTCGCGCTCATCCTGGTCTTCGCGTTCAGCCTGTCCTGGGTGTGGACCACCCTCGGGCTGCTGCTGCGCAGCCCGCAGTCGGTCACCATGGTCAGCTTCCTGGTGCAGTTCCCGTTGACCTTCGCCAGCAACGTGTTCGTCGACCCGGCCACGATGCCCGGCTGGCTGCAGGCCTTCGTCGACGCCAACCCGGTCAGCCACCTGGTCTCGACCGAGCGCGCGCTGATGCAGGGAACGGCGTCGGCAGGCCAGGTGGGTGGGGTGCTCGTGGCCGCGGCGGCACTGGTCGCCGTCTTCGCGCCGATCACGATGTACCTGTACCGGCGCAAGCCATGACCGGTCGGGCGCCGGCGGCAGCCGACATCCCCCGACATATGCCGTCGTCATATTGACGCCGGCTGTGACCCGGTGAGAAGGTTTGGTGTCTGAGAGCGCTCTCTCAGCTCCAGCCAGCGTCACCCGGAGGATGACATGCCATCACGCCGACGCTCGCTCACTGTCCTGGTCGCGGCGGCGGTGCTGACCGCGCCGCTGGTGACCGCGCAGTCCGCGCCAGCCGCCCCCGCCACCGCGAAGCCCGGCCACGGCGGCGGGAGCGCCCCCTACCTCAACGCCAAACTGCCGGTCGAGCGCCGGGTCGACGACCTGCTCGGCCGGATGACGCTCGTCGAGAAGATCGGCCAGATGACCCAGGCGGAGCGGGCGGCGGTCTCCGCCGACCCCAGCCTCATCGCCCAGTGGAACCTGGGCTCGGTGCTCTCCGGTGGCGGCTCGGTCCCGACGCCGAACACCCCGGAGGCCTGGGTCGAGATGGTCAACCAGTTCCAGGCGCAGGCGCTGAGCACCCGCCTGCACATCCCGATGATCTACGGGATCGACGCGGTGCACGGGCACGGCAACGTGTACGGCGCGACCATCTTCCCGCACAACGTCGGCCTCGGCGCCACCCGCGACCCGGCCCTGGTCAAGAAGGTCGGCCAGGCCACCGCGGAGGAGGTCCGCGCGACCGGCATCCCGTGGGACTTCGCGCCGTGCATCTGCGTCTCCCGGGACGAGCGGTGGGGCCGCAGCTACGAGAGCTTCGGCGAGGACCCGGCGCTGGTGGTCTCGATGGAGACCATCATCGACGGTCTGCAGAGCAAGGGCATCCTGGCCACCACCAAGCACTACGCCGGTGACGGCGACACCCGGTACAACCAGGCGATCGCCGACGCCAACGTGGGCAAGCAGTGGTTCGAGAAGCAGTACACCATCGACCAGGGCGTCACGGTGACCAACCGGGCCGACTTCGCCCGCATCGACCTGGCGCCCTACGTCGTCGCGGTGAACGAGCACCGGCCGGGCAGCGTCATGCCGTCGTTCTCCAGTGTGGACTGGACCGAGGACGGCGTGGGCAACCCCATCAAGATGCACGCCAACCGCGAGCTGATCACCGACGTGCTCAAGCACCAGCTCGGCTTCGACGGCTTCGTCATCTCCGACTGGGAGGGCATCCACCAGATCCCCGACCCCACCGACCCGACCAACGGCGGGCTGACCCCCTACAAGGTGCGGACCGGTGTCAACGCCGGCATCGACATGTTCATGGAACCCAACACCGCCAAGCAGTTCGAGGACCTGCTGCTGGCCGAGGTCGAGGCCGGCCGGGTCAGCCGGGCGCGCATCGACGACGCGGTGCGCCGCATCCTGCGGGTGAAGTTCCAGCTCGGCCTCTTCGAGCACCCGTTCGCCTCACCGAACAAGGTGGACCAGGTCGGCAGCGCGGCGCACCGGGCGCTCGCCCGGCAGGCCGCCGCGGAGTCGCAGGTGCTGCTGAAGAACAGCGGCCACCTGCTGCCGCTGCGCCGGGACGCCAAGATCTACGTGGCCGGCCGCAACGCCGACGACATCGGTAACCAGACCGGCGGCTGGACCATCGCCTGGCAGGGTGCCTCCGGCGACATCGTGCCCGGCACCACCATCCTGGAAGGCATCCGGGAGGTCGCGCCACGGGCGCAGGTCACCTACAGCGCCGACGCATCCGCGCCGATGGACGGGGCGGACGTGGGCGTGGTCGTGGTCGGCGAGACGCCGTACGCGGAAGGGTTCGGCGACGTCGGCGGGCCGGAGTGCGGGTTCTGCACGCCCGCGCAGCTGGAGCCGAAGTCGCTGAGCCTGCAGCCCGGCGACAAGGCGGTCATCGACAAGGTCTGCTCGGCGATCGCCAAGTGCGTGGTACTCGTGGTCTCCGGGCGCCCGCAGGTGCTCACCGACCAGCTGGGAGAGATCGACGCGCTGGTCGCCTCCTGGCTGCCGGGCAGCGAGGGCGCGGGCGTGGCGGACGTGCTGTTCGGCCGGCGGCCGTTCACCGGCCGGCTCCCGGTCACCTGGCCGCGGGACGCCGCACAGGTGCCGATCAACGTCGGCGACCACGACTACCGGCCGCTGTACCCGTACGGCTGGGGCCTGCGCACCGGCCACGGCGGGTCCAAGGTGGACCGGGCCCGGGACCAGGCCCAGGCCGCCGTGCTCGCCGGCCGGGCCCGCGGGGACTGGGCGAAGCTGATCGCCGACGCCGAGCACGCCCTGCTCAGCGGCGACCCGGGCAAGGCGTACGCCCTGCTCACGAAGGTCGCCAGGCACTGAGCTCGCCCGCGAGACCGGCGGCGCCGCTCGGACGCACGAAGACCCCGGCCCCCAGGTGCCAGCCACCCGGTGAGCCGCATTACCGCGCTGGATGGGACGCGCAACGGGCACCCGCGCCGGACGCGCCCATCCGGTAACT
>JADGHA010000340.1 GCA_019689695.1 Micromonosporaceae bacterium
GATCATCGGGTGGGGCGGGCCATGGCCGATCGACGAGCGGTGGTGGGCGCCGGGGGAGGCGCGGCGGCAGGCGCTGTTCCAGGCGACCCTGGCCGATGGGCGGGCGGTGCTGCTGGCGCTCACCGCGGGCGAGTGGACCGTGGAGGCGATCTATGACTGACCGGAAGACCAGGTCCGGGCTCGACCGCGTCCGGCGAGACCGCCGTTTGCGGCGGGGCCGTGCAGCGCCACTGCCCGCCGGCACCGCCAATAGAGATGCCGCCGGCAGCGCCGGCACCGCCAGCGGCGGCGACAGCGCCGGCAGGGCCAGCAGCGCCGACAGGGCCGGCGGCGGCGCCAGCGCCGGCAGGGCCAGCAGCGCCGGCAGCGCCGGCAGGGCCAGCAGCGCCAGTGGCGGGCGGTGACCCGGCATGGGTTGGAACAACTCCGATCTGCCGTGGTCGGAGATGGAGCGGCGGCTCTCCGGGCGGGCCGGGCCGCTCGTGGTCGACCCCCTCGCGGTGGACGCCGACGGCGGCGACTCGCCCGCGTGGACCCGTCGGCGGCCCCCGTACCAGGCGCCACCGGTCAGGCCGGCGACGACCGGCGGCGTGCCCTACGCCGAGCTGCACTGCCACACCAACTTCAGCTTCCTGGACGGGGCCAGCCACCCGGAGGAGCTGGCCGAGGAGGCGGCCCGGCTGGGGCTGCGCGCGCTGGCGATCACCGACCACGACGGGTTCTACGGCGTGGTCCGCTTCGCCGAGGCCGTCCGCGGGCTGAGGGAGAGCCAGGGGGTGCAGCTCGGCACGGTGTTCGGCGCCGAGCTGTCGCTGGAGCTGCCGGCCCCGCAGAACGGCGTGCCCGACCCGGTCGGCCGGCACCTGCTGGTGCTCGCGCGCGGCCCGGAGGGGTACGCCCGGCTGTCCCGGGTGATCTCCGAGGCGCAGCTGGCCGGGAAGGAGAAAGGGCGCCCAGAGTACGACCTGGAGAAGGTCGCCGGCGACCTGAGGGACCACGTCCTGGTGCTGACCGGGTGCCGCAAGGGTCCGGTGCCGGCGGCGCTGCTCGCCGAGGGCGTCCACAAAGCACGGACGGAGCTGGACAGGCTGGTCGCGCTCTTCGGCCGGGAGCACGTGGCGGTGGAGCTGATCAACCAGGGCGACCCTCGCGACGACGAGCGCAACGACGCGCTCGCCGCGCTGGCCGCCGACGCCGGGCTGCCCACGGTGGCCACCAACAACGTGCACTACGCCACCCCGGGGCGGCGCCGGCTGGCCACCGCGCTGGCCGCCGTGCGCGCCCGGCGCAGCCTGGACGAGATGGACGGCTGGCTGCCCGCCGCGGCCACCGCCCACCTGCGCAGCGGGGCGGAGATGGCGGCCCGGTTCGCCGCATATCCGGGGGCGGTGGCCAGGGCCGCGGCGTACGGCGAGGAGCTCGCCTTCGACCTGAAGCTGGTCGCCCCCAAGCTGCCGGACTACGACGTGCCCGAAGGGCACACCGAGATGAGCTGGCTGCGCAAGCTCACCATGGACGGGGCGCTGGAACGCTACGGCCCGCCCGAGGCCAACCCGGAGGCGTACCACCAGATCGACCGCGAGCTGAAGATGATCGAGAAGCTGGGCTTCCCGGGCTACTTCCTCGTGGTGTACGACATCGTGAAGTTCTGCCGGGAGAAGGGCATCTACTGCCAGGGGCGCGGCTCGGCGGCGAACTCGGCGGTCTGCTACGCGCTGCGGATCACCAATGTGGACGCCGTCGAGCACCGGTTGCTCTTCGAACGGTTCCTCGCCCCGGAACGGGACGGCCCGCCCGACATCGACGTGGACATCGAGTCCGACCGCCGCGAGGAGGTCATCCAGCACGTCTACGAGAAGTACGGCCGCCAGCACACCGCCCAGGTGGCGAACGTCATCTCGTACCGGCCCCGGTCGGCGGTGCGCGACATCGCCAAGGCATTCGGGTTCTCGCCCGGCCAGCAGGACGCCTGGAGCAAGCAGATCGACCGCTGGGGCTCGGTCGCCGCGGTCGACGTCGAGGAGATCCCCGAGCACGTCATCGCGTACGCGAACGAATTGCAGACCTTCCCCCGGCACCTGGGGATCCACTCTGGAGGGATGGTGATCTGCGACCGGCCGGTGGTGGAGGTGTGCCCGGTGGAGTGGGCGCGGATGCCCGGGCGCACGGTGCTGCAGTGGGACAAGGACGACTGCGCCGTGGTCAATCTGGTCAAGTTCGACCTGCTCGGGCTGGGCATGCTCTCCGCCCTGCACTACGCGTGCGACATGCTCGACATAAGCCTGGACCTGAGCACATTGGACCTGAAGGACGAGGAGGTCTACGCGATGCTGCGCCGGGCCGACTCGGTGGGCGTGTTCCAGGTGGAGAGCCGGGCGCAGATGGCGACCCTGCCCCGGCTCAAGCCGGAATGCTTCTACGACCTGGTGGTGGAGGTGGCGCTGATCCGCCCCGGCCCGATCCAGGGCGGGTCGGTGCACCCGTACATCCGGCGCAAGAACGGGCAGGAGAAGTGGGAGCACCCCCATCCGTTGATGGCCAACGCGTTGGACAAGACGCTGGGGGTGCCGCTGTTCCAGGAGCAGCTGATGCAGCTGGCGATCGACGTGGCCGGCTTCGACCCGGCGGAGGCGGACCAGCTGCGCCGGGCGATGGGGGCCAAGCGCTCCACGGCCCGGATGGCCCGGCTGCGGGACCGGCTCTACCGGGGGATGGCGGAGCGGGGCATCACCGGAGAGCTGGCCGACGACATCTACCTCAAGCTCTCCGCCTTCGCCAACTACGGCTTCCCGGAGAGCCACGCGATCAGCTTCGCCTACCTGGTGTACGCCAGCGCGTGGCTGAAGCGCTACTACCCGGCGGCATTCTGCGCGGCCCTGCTCAACGCCCAGCCGATGGGGTTCTACTCGCCACAGTCGCTCGTGGACGACGCGCGCCGGCACGGGGTGGAGGTGCGCCGCCCGGACATCAACGCCAGCGGCGCCAAGGCGTCCCTGGAAAGCACGCCACAGACCCGGTGGGGCAGCGAGCCGGGGGAGCCGCCGCACCGGTGGGGGCTCGGCGGTCCGGCGGTGCGGATGGGGCTGGAATCGGTGCGCACGCTGGGCGAGGAGGTCGCCAGGCGCATCGAGGAGGAGCGACGGGCGAACGGCCCGTACCGGGACATGCCGGATCTTGCGCGGCGGGCCGGACTGTCCACCGCGCACCTGGAGGCGCTGGCCACCGCGGACGCCTTCGCCTGCTTCGGGCTGACCCGGCGGGAGGCGCTGTGGGCGGCGGGCGCGGCGGCGCAGGAGGCGGTGGTCCGCCGGGCCGGCCAGCAGGTGCAGCGGTTGCCGGGCACCGCGACCGGTACGCGGGCGCCGGCGCTGCCGGGCATGGACGAGGTGGACACCCTGGTCGCCGACGTCTGGGCCACCGGCCTGTCCCCGGACCGCCATCCGGCCCAGTACCTCCGGGGCCAGCTGGACCGGGCGGGCGCGGTGCCGATCGCGAAGCTGCCCCGGATCGAGCACGGCCGGCGGGTGCTGGTGGGCGGCATCGTGACCCACCGGCAGCGGCCGGCGACGGCGGGCGGGATCACCTTCATCAACCTGGAGGACGAGACCGGCATGCTCAACGTGATCTGTTCACCGGGCCTGTGGCAGCGCTACCGCAAGGTCGCCCGGACCAGTGCGGCGCTGCTGGTGCGGGGCCGGCTGGAGAAGCACGAGGGGGTCCTCAACCTCACCGCCGACCGGCTCGACCCGGTCACCCCGCCGGTCCGGCCGCGCTCCCGCGACTTCCGCTGACCAGGCGATACCGCTGGCCGAGGAGCGGGTTCCGGCCGGGGACGCACCGCACGTGCCTGCGTGGCCCTCCTGGCGCGTGCGGTGCCTCCCGGGACCGGCTCCCCTTACCGGCCCTGCCCGCCGTGGTGGCACAGCCCGGCAACCACCACGGCGGCCCCCATCGGCGTCAGATTGTGTTCGCTCGATTTCCATACGTCACCGTGTTGGGCCTCTTGCCGACTGACCTCTTCCCACAACGGGCGCTCCGTGACACTATGGCCGGTTTCGATATCAACGAATCCTCACCTTTCGTGCCCAACGGCTCACGAAAAGCCAATGTCAGACAGACATTGCTCTACCCCTCGCGCTGGTCACGGGGCTACATTGACGCCGGCTCCCCAACCGGCAGGCATTCCAGGTCGTCGAGGGGAAAAGTAGTGCCTCAACAGAAGATCGAAGCACCTCGCCGGGTCGCCGCACCGGGCGAAGAGCGCAATGCCAGTCTCCTGGCCGCACTGCGGGCAGTCCTGGCCACCGAGGGGGTACCCCGCGTACTGCGCCCCGGCGATCTGCTGTGGTCGCAGGGCGAGCGGGCTGAGGCGCTCGCCGTCGTGCACACCGGCACGCTCCGGGAGTACCGGATCTCGCCGCTCGGCCAGCGCGCGGTGCTCTCGCTGCCGCGCGCCCCGGAGGTGCTCGGCGACGTCGCGGTCCTGGACGGCCGCCCGCACCTGTCCTCCGCGGAGGCCGTGACCACCTGCGAGGTGGTCTTGCTCTCCCGCGAGGTGCTGGTCGACGCGATCCTGCACGATGCCGAGGTGTGCCAGGCGATGTTCGCCCGGCTCGGCGCCCAGGTGCGCCAGCTCACCGAGCAGCAGACCGACTTCGTCTTCCTCGACCTGCCCGGGCGGGTGGCCAAGACACTCCTGCGGCTGGCGGACGGGACCGTGCCGCCGAGCGTGCGGCTCAACCAGACCACGCTGGCGCAGATCGTCGGCGGCGCGCGGCAGAGCGTCAACGAAGCGGTGGTGCAGTTCGTCCGCCGCGGGTGGCTGCACGCCGAGCCCGGACGGTTCATCATCCTCGACTTCGAGGCGCTGAGCCGGCGGGGCGGCCTGCCGCCGGCGATGATTCCTCCGCCCGCCTCCGCCGCCCGCACGCACCCCGCCCGCGCCTGACCAGACCGCCTGGTCGGCGTGACCAC
>JADGHA010000341.1 GCA_019689695.1 Micromonosporaceae bacterium
GCCAGCGCGTCACTCCAGCCGCCAGGCGCGGGTGATGGTCTGGACCAGCGAGTTGCCGTGCTGGTCAGCCGCCGTGACTCGAAGCGAGGCGAAGCCGGCGCCGGCCGGCGCCGGCGAGAACCGCGCCACCGTCGCGCCGCCGTGTCCACGGTGCGTACGGACAGCTGCCCAGCTCTGGCCGTCGTCATAGGACACCTCCACCCGTACGTCGAACAACCCGTGCCGCCCGTACCCCGGCTGGTAACCAGGCCGGAGCACCAGCTGGTACGGGTGTCGCGCCCGCACCGCGTTGTGCATGTCGGTGTCGAGCTGGTACTCCACCTGCACCAGCGGCAGCACCTCAGGGTCATCGCTGTCCGGCTGTGCCGAGCGGAAGGTCCACGCCGATGACGTCGCGGTGGAGGTGGTCCACCAGGTGGGTCCGTCGTTGCGGTCCCGCGCCACGTCGAGGGTCAGCCGGTAGGTGGCCGCCCCGGGCGGGACGGTGAGCTGCAGCTGCGGCCCAGCCGTCTCGCCGACCAGCGTTCCGTTTCGGTAGAGCGCGAGGCGGCCGGTGTTCGAGGCGTCGACCCAGCCGTACTGGTCGACCGTGCCGCTGGCGTACGCCGGAATGGCGATGCGGAAGGCGTCGTGCCACCGGTTCACCGGTGCGCCGTAGGCGAGGTCCGGCTCGACGCGCGGCACCGCCGGCCTGGTGAGCGCCGGGAACCACTCCTCGCTGGTCCGCTCGCCAGCGCGGTAGGTGCGGGTCCGCCCGAACATCTGGCCCATCGGGTTTCCGGGGAAGATCGAGGCGGCGACGGCGTCGTGCCGCCAGGTGATCGGGCTCTTGGCGGACCCTGTGGTCAGGTAGAAGGTCCGGTCCAGCGGCGGCCGGAACTGCCGGGTGGTCGGGAGGGCCGCCAGTGCCGTGGGGGTGATACCCAGCCAGGTGTCCCTGGCGTTGGGCGTCTCACCGACATCGTGGTACTTACTCTCCACAGTGGCCAGCGGCAGCTTGCGGGAGTCGTAGCGCCGGCCGGCCGGGATGCCGCCCGTGTACGGCAGCAGCAACTGGTAGTGGTACGGGCTCTCCGGCTCACCGGACAGGTCGAGGGTCACCGTCCGCTGGCTGGCAATCTGATCGCGCAGCCGCTGCGCCTCGGCGAACTCCAGGGTGTACGCCGGTACGGGTACCTTGCTGTCCAAGCCAACCGAGGCGTGCCAGAACCCGGGGCCGTCGGGCCGGAGCAGGACCAGCTCGGCGCCGGCCTTCGCCGCGGCGATGAGCCGGTCAGGCAGCTGGGACATGTCGGTGACGTGCAGCAGGACGGCCGAGCCGGCCACCTCCGGCCGGGCCAGGTCCTTGGCCGTGCCGTCCCCGGCGTCGACGAGGCGCAGGCGTCGCCGCCCGTCCAACAGCGGCGCATCCTCGACCGGGCGTGCGGAGTGCAGCTGCCAGCCGCCCTTGCCGACCACCTTGGCGGTCAGCTCCGGCTCGGCCAGGTCCAGGTTGACAATGAACTCGAAGGTCCCCTCGCTCACCGGCGCAGTCTGCGCCGTGTAGTACCGGCTGTTGGCTGGGGTGACGACGTTCCATCCGGAGATGACGGAGTGCTCGCCCATGGTCCGCTGCCACGCGATGGTGGTGGCGCGCGGTTCCGCCTGCTCTGGCGTGTCCACCCGTAGCTCGGTGGACTGGCGCGCATCGAAGTGGACCGTCCGGTCGCGGTCCAGCGTCAGCTGGGGATCGCCGAGGACAGTGGTGGCGCGCTCCCAGCCGTTCTCGTCGTAGTCGTAGATGTAGGTCATCAGCGAGTACCGGCCGGCCGGCACCGTCACCTGGGCATCGGCACCGCGGTAGTACATGAGGGTCAGCTCTCCGGTGTCCAGGTTCCACAGCTCCGCGTGGCTCGAGTTTTGAGCTGGCCGTCCGGCGTGGTCGACCGCGCTGACGGTGAGCGTGTACCTGGGACCCTCGACGAAGTACCCGATAGGCGTGCGGACCGAGGTGTCGGCGCCGCGGGCGACGAGCATTCCCGTGTAGGCGCCATCCTGGGCGCCGGCCGGATCGACCCGAACCGTCGCGGTGGCCTGCTGACCAGGTGCGATCGTCAGCCGTCGCGGCGTGACGGCAATGGCCGCTGGCGCCCCGCCGGGGCCCTTGGCCTGGGCGCCGAGGTTGAGCGTGACCGGGACGTCGCCGGTGTTGCGGTACGTCACCTCGGCGGTGACCGGGTCACCCGTGTAGGTCAGGCGGCCGAAGCCGATGGATGCCGCGCTCGCCTGCACCTGGGCCCGGACCGCGGCGGCCACGTCCAGGCGCCCCGCGCCGACCGCTACCGCGGGAGCGTCGGGCAGCGGGTGGGCGCTGCCGACCAGGGCCGCCTTCAGCTCGCCCGCCCGCCACTGTGGATGCTGCTGGGCCAGGAGGGCGGCGGCGCCGGCGACGTGCGGGGCGGCCATCGACGTACCGGACATTGCGGTGTACCGGTCGTCGACGAGCTGGCCCAGGCTGGTGCCGGCGGCCCGGGCGGCGATGATGTCCACGCCCGGAGCGGTCAGCTCGGGCTTCACCGCGCCGTCACCGAGCCGCGGCCCGCGGGCGGAGCGGTCGGCCACCTCGTCCTGTTTGGACACCGCGCCGACGGTCAGCGCGGCGGTGGCGGTGCCCGGCGTCTCCACGGTGCTCTCGGCCGGCCCGCGGTTGCCCGCCGCGACCACGAACAGCGCCCCTGAACTGGCGCTGAGGTTGTTCACCGCCTCGCTGAGAATGTCTGTCCCGTCGCTCGGGCCGGCGCCCAGGCTCAGGCTGACGATCCGGGCGCCCTGGGCGACGGCCCATTCCATGCCGGCGATGCCCCAGGACAGGTCGCCGGTGCCGCTGTCGTCCAGCACCTTGCCGATGAGCAGCTGCGCGCCGGGGGCGACGCCCTTGCGGGTCCCCCCGGCGGCCGCGCCGGTGCCCGCCACCGTAGCGGCGACGTGGGTGCCGTGGCCGTGGCGGTCGACCACGCTCCCCGTACCGGTGAAGTCGGCCGAGGCGACGACCCGGCCGGCGAGGTCCGGGTGGGTGGGGTCGTACCCGCTGTCGAGCACCGCCACCTTGACCCCGGTGCCGTCGTACCCGGCCGCCCAGGCCGCCGGCGCCCCGATCTGCGGGACGCTGTCGGCGAGCGTGGCGTGCATCCTGCGGTCCAGCCACACCTTGCCGATGCCGCCGCCGAGCCGGGGCTTTCGGCCGGCCGTCAGCGGGCGGACCGCGTCCCCGGCGATTGCCTGCCAGAACGTGGCCGCCCGCGCCTTCTCCTCGGCGACCGCGGTGGCGCCGACGCTGCGCAGCTCCGCCCGCTTGATGGCACCGGGCGGAGCGGGCGGAGGGGTGCCGGGCAGGGTGGCCGACGCCTGGCCGCCGGTGCCCGCCTCGGCCTTGGCAGCGCTGCCCGCGGGCGCGGCCAGTAGTAGCGGCAGGCTGCCGGAGGAGGCGTCGTCGTAGCCTTGCGCGACCAGGTCGGTGAGGTTGAACAGGGCCTCGTCCAGCTGGCCGGTGGCGACGTACGGCAGGGCTGCGTCCGGGAAGAGGTAGACGTCGCCATCGCGGACCACAGTCTGGTACGCGTCCGGCCGTTCACCGTCGATGCTGGCCATCGGCCGGCCGTCCGGCGTCGTGCCGAGCCTGGCCACGTCTCCGGTGATCAGGGTGACGGTGTGCGCCGGTCGGACCGCGCCGGGCTCGACGGCCGGGCTCGCGACCGCGTCGGCCCTGGGCCCGGTCACCGCCGAGAACGCGCCGGACACGCTGACGGCAACGGCGACCGCTATCGCTCTGCGTAACGAACCCACCGCAGGACTCCTCCCCGAGCTGGCCGATCGGTCGCAGCCTGGCATCGCGTGGTTCACTCGGTCTAGATCATCAAGCGGGCGCAGGTGGGCCACGGCGCAACTGCGCCAGGCGGGCAGGGCCAGGGGAGGGCGGCATGCTGGAGGCGGCCGGACTTGGCGCGGCGGAGGAGTCGGCGTACCTCGCCCTGGTGCGCCGCGGCCCGGCCAGCGAGGGTGACCTGGCGGCGCGGGCCGGGCTGAGCATCGCGCGGACCCGCCGCGCGGTCGCCAGCCTGCAGCGCGAGGGCCTGGTGCACCGTACCCCGGCCCCGCACGACCTGGTGGTGCCGGTCCCGCCGGACCTGGCCGTGGACCACCTCATCAGTCGCCGGCACGAGGAGCTGGAAAGGGTTCGCGAGGCCGCGCGGCGATTGGCCGCCGAGGCCCGGGCACGGCCGGCCAGCCGGCGGACCGAAGAGATGATCGAGATCGTGCAGGGCCGGTCGGCCGTGGTGCACGCGTTCGAGCGGGTGCAGCGCGCAGCGCGGCGGGAGATGCGGGTGCTGGCCGCACCACCGTACGCGGAGAACGTCGGGGTGAACCGTACCCAGCTCGACCGGGAGGCGGCCGGCGTGGTCTACCGGACGGTGTACGGCGTCGACGCGCTCGAGGTGCCGGGCGCCATGGCGGCGCTCGCTGTCCATCTGGCGGCGGGGGAGCAGGCGCGACTCGCCCCGGACGTCCCGATCAAGCTGGCCATCGCGGACCGTACCCTCGCACTGCTCCCGCTGGCCTGGACCGCGGCGGCGCAGGACGCCGCCGTGCTGGTGCACCCGTGCGGGCTGCTCGACGCCCTGGTGGCGCTCTTCGAGAGCGCCTGGACGCACGCCGTCCCGCTCGCCGTACAGGGCCAGGACCAGGACCAGACGGTGGCGCCGGTCGACATTGGCGAGGAGGACCGCAAGCTGCTGGCATTGCTCGCGGCGGGGCTCACCGACGAGGCGGCCGGCGCGCGGCTGGGCCTGAGCCGGCGCACCGTGGTGCGCCGGGTGCACCAGCTGATGGCCGCGTGCGGTGCTCGCTCCCGGCTCCAGCTCGGCTGGCGCGCCCGGGACCGCGGCTGGCTTTAGCAGAGGGGGGCCCCCCCCCCCGCGGGGGGGCCGCGGGGGGT
>JADGHA010000342.1 GCA_019689695.1 Micromonosporaceae bacterium
GGAAGGGCGCCGGTGCGGGGCGCGCGCGGAGAGGGCGCCCCTGCGGGGCGGGTGGCCGGGAAGAAGGGGAGTGTGCAGAGAAGGCGGCGGATCGCGGCGTACGGCGTGGCCACCGACGGCGACGGCCGGGTCCTGCTGGTCCGGGCATCCGTGCGCTCCAACACGCCAGGCGTGTGGACTCTGCCCGGCGGCGGCATCGAGCACGGCGAAGACCCGGCCGAGGCGGCGGTCCGCGAGTTCGCCGAGGAGACCGGGCTGGCCGCGGCGGTGACCGGACTCCGCGCAGTGGTCTCTGACATCACCGAGATGCCCTGGCGAGGTGTTGAACTGCACCACGACCGGATCGTGTACGACATGGCGGTGGTGGGTGGCCAGCTGCGCGACGAGCGGGACGGCACCTCGGATGTGGCCGCCTGGCTGAGCCCGGCGGAGCTGGCCGCCGGCCGGGCCGGCGAGGCGGGCGCGGGGATGCCGGTGATGCCGTTCGTCGCCGAGCTGCTCGGCGTCCCGTCGGCCGCCGCGACCGCCTACCCGCCGGGCGCCAGACCCGAGGTGCCGGACACCGCGGGCGAGCTGACCGCGGACGGCGTCGCGGCCGTCGACGCGCAGGGCAGGCCCGTGCAGGTACGCCGGTTCGCCGTCTACGGTCTGGTCACCGACCCGGCCGGCAGGGTCTTGCTGACGCTGATCGCGCCCGGCTATCCGGGCGCCGGGCTGTGGCACCTGCCCGGCGGCGGCACCGACTACGGCGAGCAGCCGGCGGCGGCGCTGCTGCGCGAGCTGGCCGAGGAGGCTGACCAGGTGGGTCGGGTGGTGGACCTGCTGGCGGTCATGCACCGGCACAACCCGGCCGCGCTGGGGCCGGAGGGCCACCCCATCGACTGGCACGGCATACGGGCGATCTACCGGGTGACGGTGGACGCGCCGACCGAGCCACGGGTGACCGAGGCGGCCGGCTCCACCGTCCAGGCCCGGTGGTTCCCCCCGGCCGCGACCGCACGGCTGGCGAAGACCGACGTGGCCGTGGCGGCGCTCCGGCTGCTCGCTCAATGATCTTGTTCGATGCGGCCGGTACACTGGGACCAACACGGACAACTGTCGCGGTATGTGACGCTTTACGTGTTATGCCGGGATGATGCAGAAGATACCGGTGGGGGCTATCGCCAAGCGGCCGGCGCATGTGCGATGGTGTAGGCCGCGAGTGCGCCCCAGGCGCCCACCGTGATGGAGGGATACGTGCCGAGACCCCCCTGGCGCCGGCGTCGTGTGACGGATAGTCCGCGGCCGGCCGGGCGCTGGACCGGCAAGCTGCGCAGCAGCGGCCGGATGGCCCGCGAGGTGCTCCTGGTCCGGGTCGGCAAGCGCCGACATCACGAGGCGGGTGGCGCCACCACGATCGTCCGGCCCGCCGACTACCTGGGGGAGAGCCTCTCCGAGGCGTACCCGATGCTCGGCCTGGAATCCATCGCGCCGACCAGCCCGGCGGCGGGCTACCAACCGCGGCCGGCGACGGGCGACTGGGGCGGTGGCGCCCCGGCGGCGCGTGGCAATCCGCTGACCGTGCCGCTGCTGCCCGGCGACCACACCGCGGCCCGGCGGCTGGCCTTCCTGCTGGTCTGCTCGTGCACCGTGGGCAGCCTGCTGCTCGGCGTCGGCGCGATCCTGCTGGCCATGCAGGGCGACGTGCGCACCGCCGCAGCCTGCCTGATCGGCTGCGTCATCTTCGACGGCCTGGACGGGGCGCTCGCCCGGCGGCTCGGGGTGGCCAGCCCGTTCGGCGCGCAGATGGACTCGCTGGCCGACATGTGCGCGTTCGGCATCGCGGCCCCGGTGGTCTTCTACGCCTCGCTGGCCGGCAGCGTCTCCCAGGCCGCGGCCGGCATGGCCTGCGCCCTGGTGGCCGCGTGCTCGGCGATCCGGCTGGCCCGGTTCAACGTCTCGCCCAAGGACGGCCGCTATTTCTGCGGCGTGCCGACGACCCTCGCCGCCGCGGTGCTCGCCCTCGCCGTCCTGGCCGACCTGCCGGTCTCTGGCCGCGTGCAGCTGGCCGTGGTGGCGCTGCTCGCGTTCGCCATGGTCTCCACGTTCCCGTACGTGAAGCTGGCCCGGCTGGTGAAGCTGCCGCCCTGGCTGTGGCTGGTCCCGCTGGCCGGCGCGCTGATCAACGCCCAGCTCACGTTCGCCGCCGCGGTGGTCGGCTACCTGGTCAGCGGCCCACTGCTCTGGCTGCACCAGCGCCGCGACTGACCCCCGTCTGGCCCCACCCGCTCAGAGCCAGCGGGCGATGACCGAGCTGCCGGCGAGCACCCGGTCGCCGGGGGCGACCACCGGCTGGGTCCGTTCGGCCGGCAGGTACACATCGGTACGCGAGCCGAAGCGGATCAGCCCGAACCGTTCGCCCTTGGCCAGCAGCGCGCCGACCGGCGCCCGCTGCACGATCCGCCGGGCGATCAGGCCGGTGCGCTGGGCCACCACCACTTGGCCGCGCGGCGTCTCCAGCACGGTGTACGCGGCGACGTTGTGCTCGGCCGCCGGCTTCATGGCCGCCGCGAATCCGCCGTCGGTGACGAAGAAGTCGCTCACCCGTCCGGCCACCGGCGCCCGGTTGACGTGGACATCGAACACCGACAGGAACACCGCGATGCGCAGCAGGTCATCGTCGGAGAAGCGCCGGTCCCGCAGCCGGTCGACGGAGAGCACCCGCCCGTCGCTGGCCGCCACCACGGCCGCCTCGTCGGTGGGCACGTCCCGCTCCGGGTCCCGGAAGAACGCCGCCACGGGCAGCGCCGCCAGCGCCGGGACCAGCCAGAGCCGGGAGTGCCGCCGGCCGCGGTGGACGCGCCGGCCCAGTGCCGCCAGCCCGAGCGCTATCCCGGCCGCGGCGACGCCGGTGGAGTCGATGTGCATCCGGGGGGTCAGCGGCACGCTCGACGGCCGGTACGCCGGGGCCAGCTGGCTGGCGAGCGCGGGATCCGCTGGCGTGTAGCGCAGTCGGAACACCCGCACCGGCGGGCTGTTGCGCAGGACCAGATCCGCACCCACGCCGAAGAGGGCGTCCTGCCGGTCGAGCTCCGCGGCGGCGTCATCCAGTCCGGGCACCGCCACCGCCGCAACCACCAGCACCGCGCCGTCGCCGAGATGCTCGCGCAGCTCGCCCAGCCTGGCCCGGACCTCCGCGGCGGTGCCGGTCAGCGGCCTGGCGAGCATCACCACGTCCGCCGATCCGGCGCCGGCGAGGGATTCCACCACGCGTACCCGCCCGGACGCCTGGTCGCGGAGATCGTTGCCCGGATCGGGTACGACGGTGAGCAGGCCCTGGGGCGGCACCGACTCGACCGCGGCGGCGAGGACCGCGGAACCCGCCTGCGCGCCGACCAGCAGGGCGGTCACCGGTCCGCGCCGACGGGCCAGCTCGGCGGTGAGCACGCGGGCCGCGCGGGGACCGAGGCCGAGCCGCTGCGCGGAGGGTGCGACCGACTGGGCGGCCCGCGCCGATGCTGTCCGGGCGGGCGCTGCCCCACCCGACGCCGTCCCGACCGGCGGCGGGACGCCCGCGGCGCTGGACCGGGACCCGCCGGGAGGCCCAGGGTTGTCAGTCACCCGGCCAGCATACGGTCAGCCATGCCCGCCCGCCGGGCTGCGACAGGCGCTCAGCGCCGCTCCTCGCCGTCGGCTCGGCCTTGCGCATGCGGCGCCTCCAGGCCCTCCAGCGCCCGGTCCAGCTCCTCGTAGGTGAGCGCCGTGTACGCCTGCTGCAGCCGTTCGTTGTACTCGGCGAAGGTGAGCCGGCCGTCGTCCAGCGCGGCGCGTAGCCGCTCGGCGATCGGTGCCCGGTCGGTGTCGGTTACCGGCTGGCCGGCTGGGTTCGGGTCCTCGATCGGTGCGGCCGCGGCCGGCCCCTCGGCCCGCCCGCAGGACCGGCCGGTGTGTAGCGCGCCGACCAGGCCCAGCAGACCGAGCAGGAACAGCGCGCCAGCGACTGACCAGCCCATCGCCGGCAGGTCCAGGTCGACCATCCGGGCCAGCGCGTACCACACGGCGAGGGCGAGGAAGAACACGCCGAAGGTGAGCGAGACGCCGTCGGTGCGGTGCGATTTCATCGGTGTACCTCCACGCTGCTGGCGTTGGCCCGTATGTTCAGTTGCAGATGGCCACCGCCCGGGCCGTCGGCGCCGGGGTCGGAGACGGTGCGGCTGGGCACCCGGAGCCCGCTCCACTGCTGGTCGAAGATCCGCGCGTCGCCCGCGTTGATCTTCGCCTCGACCGTGGTGTCCACATCCGGCGGGAGCAGCACCTCGAGGCTGCCCGCGTTGATCCGCGCGGTGACCGTCGCGGAGTGGCCGGTGAAGTCGATCTGCCGCAGGTCCAGCTTGGCGCTGCCGAGGTTCTGCACGTACTGGTCGTCCAGCTCGGCGACGCTGGCCGGCCGCCAGGTCAGGTCCGAGCCGAAGTTGCTGGTGTCGATGTGCTCCGCCGCGCTGGCGACGCCCAGCCCGAGCGCGAGCAGCGTGCCGAGCGCGATCAGCCAGCGGGCCCGGCCGAACCAGGCGCCGACCACCAGGCCGGCGCCGACCATGGCGAGGGTCGCGGCGAGGTACCCGCCGGCGCCGACCCGGACGACGCCGGCCAGGTTCAGCGCGGCCAGGGTACCCAGCGCGACCAGGACCAGGGAGAGCGTGAAGAACCCGAGCCGCGACCGCTCCCGCGGGGCCGGCGGCGGGTTGGCCCCCGGCGGGGGCGGTGGCGGCGTGAGCCGCTGGCCGGCGTACGGCCCGCGGGGCGCGAAGGGCGCCCGGTAGCCGGGCGGACCCGGCGGTGGCGCACTGACCCCGGCCGGTGCGGCCGGCGCGGTGTAGGCGGCCGGGTACGGCCCCGCGGTCGGGCCGTACGGCTCCGCGGGTGCGGCATAGGGAT
>JADGHA010000343.1 GCA_019689695.1 Micromonosporaceae bacterium
GTCCAGGAACGCGGTCAGCCGCTCCACCCGGTAGCTCGCCTTCGCGACGATCAGCAGCAGCACCCCGCCCAGCCCGGCCGCCCCCATCAGCGCAAAGAACCACAGCCGGATGCCGGCGGCCCAGAGCAGGCCGACCACCAGCACCAGCAGACACAGCATCGTACCGAGGTCGTTGTACCCCACCAGGAGGAAAAGAAGCGCGACCGCCGGAAACAGCGGAGTGGCCAGCTCACGCCACCAGCCCAGCGCGGCCCCCTTGCGGGCCAGCACGTCGGCGCCCCAGGCCACCAGCGCCAGCTTGGCCAGCTCCGAGGGCTGCACCTGGACCGGGCCGAGGTACAGCCAGTTCAGGTCGACCTTCAACGGGCCCAGGGTGGCCGGGCCGACCGCCTCCGGGTCGGTGACCGACTGCACCAGCAGCAGCATGTCGAGCACGGTCAGCAGGGCGAGCGACACCACCAGCATCGGCAGGGCCAGCGCCCGCAGGGTGCGCACCGGCAGCCGCTGGAAGACCCAGAACGCCACCAGCCCGATCACCGCGAACACGGTCTGCTTGGCGATCGGGGCGAACGCGTTCCCGGTCGACTCGAAGGCCTGCACGCTGGTCGCCGAGAAGACCATCGTCAGGCCGATCACCAGCAGCAGCCCGGCACTGGAGATGAGCAGGTAGTACGAGGCCAGCGGCCGCTGCAGCACGCCGCGCAGGACGGAGATCATGCCGGCGGGAACCGGGGCCGGCTTCGTCGCCGCGGCGGCCGCGGGCGCCGCCGGCCGGACCGGCGCAGGCGCCCGGATGCGCGCCGGCGGCGGCTGCGTCACCGCTGCTCACCCGCCTGCCCGCGGCTCCTGCCCGGGTCCGCCAGCTCCCGCACCGCCGCGGCGAACGCGTCACCCCGCTCGCCGTAGCTGGCGAACATGTCCAGCGACGCGGCCGCCGGGGCGAGCAGCACGGTGTCGCCCGGTGCGGCCAGCCGGGCGGCGGCACGGACGACCTCCCGCATGGCCCCATCATCGGTGCTGGCGACGTCGACCACGGGGACCTGCGGGGCGTGTCGCGCCAGTGCCCGGGCCACCTGCGCCCGGTCGACGCCGAGCAGCACCGCGCCGACCAGCCGGGCGGCGACCGTGCGCACCAGGTCGTCCACGTCGACGCCCTTCAGCTGGCCGCCGGCCACCCACACCACCCTGGGGTAGGCGGTGAGGGACGCGAGCGCGGCGTGCGGGTTGGTGGCCTTGCTGTCGTCGATGTAGGCGACCCCGTCCACGGTGGTCACGTACGCGTTGCGGTGCGGCTCTGGCGTGTAGCCGGCCAGCCCGTCGCGCACCGCACCGGGCGGCACCCCGTGCGCCCTGGCCAGCGCCGCCGCAGCCAGGGCGTTCGCCACGTTGTGCGGACCCGCGGGGCGTACGGCGCTGACCGGCGCCAGCTCGACCGGGCCGTCGCCGAAGGCGCGGTCGACCAGCGTGCCGTCCACGACGCCGAGCTGCCCGGGCTCCGGCTCGCCCAGCCGGAACCCGACGGTCCGGCCCTCGACCGCGGCCAGCCGCGCGGCGACGCCCGGATCGTCCAGGTTGCCCACCGCGACGCCGTCGGGCGCCCGCCAGATGGCGGTCTTGGCCGCTGCGTACGCAGCGAAGCCGCGGTGCCACTCGAGGTGGTCGTCGGCGAGGTTGAGCAGCGCGCCGGCCTGCGGCGCGAGCGTGCTGGACCAGTGCAGCTGGAAGCTGGACAGCTCAACCGCGAGAACGTCGTACGCCGGGTCGGTGGCGGCGAACACCAGCGGCTCGCCGATGTTGCCCAGCGCGTCGGCGCGCAGCCCGGCGGCGCGCAGGATCGCGGCGAGCATGGTGACCGTGGTGGTCTTGCCGTTGGTCCCGGTGACCGCCAGCCAGGGCGCCGCGTCCGGGCCGCGCAGCCGCCAGGCCAGCTCCGGCTCGCAATAGATGTCCATTCCGTGCGCTGCGGCGGCGACCACCAGCGGATGGTGCGGGGCGAAGCCGGGCGAGACCACCAGGTCGCCCACGCCGTCGAAGAGGTCGTCGGGCGGCTCGTCGGCGATGACCACCCGGGCACCCTCGCCGGCGAGCGCCTCGGTGGTGGCCGACGCGGCCCGGTCCACCACGGTCACGTCCGCGCCGAGGCGCATCAGCACCCGGGCGCACGCGGCGCCCGCCACCCGGGCGCCCGCCACCACCACCCTGCGGCCGGCGTACTCCATGCTCAAGCCCTCAGCCCACCACCCGCAGGAAGTCGCTGTAGAAGATGCCCAGCGCCACCGCGACGCCCAGTCCGGCGATGATCCAGAACCGGACGACGATGTTCACCTCGCTCCACCCGGCCAGCTCGAAGTGGTGCTGCAGCGGAGACATCCGGAACACCCGCTTGCCTGTGGTCCGGAACGAGATGATCTGGATGACCACGGAGAGCGTGACGATGACGAACAGGAAGTTGAGGATCGGCAGCAGCAGCAGGGTGCGGGTCGCCATGACCAGGCCGGCGATCAGGCCGCCCAGGCCGAGCGCGCCGGTGTCGCCCATGAAGATGCGCGCCGGCGAGGTGTTCCACCACAGGAAGCCGACGCAGGCACCGGCCGCGGCCACCGCGATCAGCGAGATCTCCAGCGGGTCGCGGACGGCGTAGCAGTACGGCGCGGTGTAGTCCGCGTCCGCGCACCAGTGCCGGTACTGCCAGAAGCCGATGAACCCGTACGCCGCCAGCACCATCGCGGAGCTGCCGGTGGCCAGCCCGTCCAGCCCGTCGGTGAGGTTGACGGCGTTGCTCATCGCCATCACCACGAAGATGAAGATGATCACCGAGGCGATCTTGCCGACGTTGAACCAGTCGATGTCCCGCACGAACGAGATCCGGGTGCTGCCCACGGTCTGCCCGTTGGTGCTCGGGAAGTACAGCGCGATCACCCCGAAGACGGCGCCGACCAGCATCTGGCCGATCAGCTTGCCGCGCTTGTTGAGCCCGAGGCTGTTGCGCCGGCGCACCTTGAGGTAGTCGTCGATGAAGCCGACCGCGCCGCAGAACACGAACAGCCCGAGCAGCACCAGGGCGGTGATGGTCGGCCCGACCTGGGCGATCTGCTCGCTGGGCAGGGTGGTCAGGGCCAGGTGCCCGGCGACGTAGGCGACCACGGTGGCGACGATGAACGCCACCCCACCCATGGTGGGCGTGCCCCGCTTGCCCATGTGCATCTGCGGGCCGTCGGAACGGATCGGCTGGCCGGCCTTGAGCCGGGTGAACACCTTGATCGCCAGGGGGGTGCCGAACAGCGAGACCAGGAAGGCCACCGCCGCGGCCGCGATCACCGCTCTCACGCAGAGATCTCCACCTCTCGCAGCGCGTCGGCGATGTCCCAGGTCCGGTACCGCGAACCCTTCACCAGGACGACATCGCCGGAACGCAGCTCGGCGCGCAGCAGCGCCACCGCCGCCTCCTGATCGGCCACCAGCACCGACTCTCCTCCCCATGTCGCCACCGCCGCCGCGCCGTGGTGGATCGGCGCCGCCGGCTCACCGACCACGACCAGCCGGTCCACGCCCAGCCGGGCGGCCAGCTCGCCGACCTGTTCATGCCCCTGGCGCTCGAAGTCGCCGAGCTCGGCCATGTAGCCGAGCACGGCGACGGTCCGCCCGGGCCGCCGCTGGCCCAGTGCGGTCAGCGCGTGCAACGCAGCCGCCACCGAGGACGGGTTCGCGTTGTACGAGTCGTCGATGACCGTGACACCGTCGGCACGGTCGAACACATCCATCCGGCGGGTGGAGACCAGCCGCAGCTCGCCGAGGGCCACCGCCAGATCGGACAGGCCGGCCCCGCCGGCCTGCGCGGCACCCGCCTCGATGGCCACCGCCGCCGCGGCCAGCGTGTTGCCGACCTGGTGCCGCCCGGTCAGGCCGAGCCGCACCCGGGCACGTCCGTCGGGCGTGACGAGGGTGTACGAGGCACGCCCGCGCTCGTCGAGGCTGACCTGCTCCGCGCGGACCGTCGCCTCCGGCGCCTCGCCGAACAGCACCACCCGCGCCCCGGTGCGCCGGCCCATCGCCCGGACCAGGGGGTCGTCCGCGTTCAGCACGGCGACTCCGTGCGCCGGCAACGCCTCGACCAGCTCCCCCTTGGCCAGCGCGGTCTGCTCCAGCGAGCCGAACTCGCCGATGTGCGCCACGCCGACGTTGAGCACGACCCCGATCCGCGGCGGCGCCACCCGGCACAGGTGGCGGATGTGGCCCGGCCCGCGGGCGCCCATCTCCAGCACCAGGAACCGCGTCGCCAGATCCGCCCGCAGGGCCGTGTACGGGTGGCCCAGCTCGTTGTTGAAGGTCCCGGCCGGAGCCACGGTCGGCCCGAGCCGGGACAGCAGCTGCGCGACCAGGTCCTTGGTGGTGGTCTTGCCGGACGAACCGGTGATCCCGACGACGGTCAGCTCCGGCAGCCGGTCGACCACCGCCCGGGCCAGCCGGGCCATCGCGTCCAGGGCGTCGGTGCAGAGCACCATCGGCACCCCCTCGACCGGGCGGGTGCCCAGCACGGCGGCCGCGCCGGCGGCCACCGCCGCGGCGGCGAAGTCGTGCCCGTCCACGTTCTGACCGGGGAACGCCACGAACAGCCCGCCCGGCTCGACCTTGCGCGAGTCGAACTCCACGCTCCCGGTGACCGTCGTCTGTCCGTCCGCGCCCGCCAGCCGGCCACCCACCGCGGCCGCCACCTCCGCCAACGTCAGCGGGATCACTGGCGCCCCCTTCCCTGCGCGCTTTCCCGGAGAATGCGGGTATCCGGGCCTGGCTCCCCCGCACTTTCCCCGAAAACCCGGGCAAGCGCGGCGGCCAGTTCGACCCGGTCGTCGAAGGGGTGCATTTCCCCGGCGATCTCCTGGCCGCGCTCGTGCCCCTTGCCCAGCACCGCGACCA
>JADGHA010000009.1 GCA_019689695.1 Micromonosporaceae bacterium
GACCGGCCTCGCCGGCATCGGCACCGCCCTCATCCTCGGCATCGGCCTGCGCATCGCCGCAGCCACCGGCGCCACCCTGCTGGTCATGATGTGGTCCGCCGTCCTACCCCCCGACAACAACCCCTTCATGGACGACCACCTCATCTACGCCCTCGTCCTGGTCGCCCTCGCCCTGACCAACGCCGGCAACACCCTCGGCCTCGGCAAACCCTGGAGCGACATCCCCCTCGTCCACCACAACCCCTGGCTCAAGTAGCCACGCCAACCCCTGGCTCAAGCAGCCATGCCAGACCGACCCCCGGGGCGCGGGCCACGCCCCGGGGGGTTCGTCGTGCCGCGGCTGTTGACCGGAGCGCCGGTCGAACACTACCTTCGAAATTAATCGAAGTGCACACAGCCGAACAGGACCGCACAGCGTGGCGGCACCGACGTCCAGGAGGCTCGTGATGCGTTCCCGTCTGGCAGGGCTGGGCACCTTCCGGCGCGCCGCGCGCCGCTGGTCCCCGCTGTGGATCCTGACCATCCTGGTCGCGCTCGCACCCGCCGGCGCGGCCGCGCAGGCCGCGGCGCCGCCGGGCACCACAGCTTTGCCGCCGGGCACTACAGCCCCGCCCGGCACCCGGACGCATACCGTCACGTTCGACCACTACTCGCTGCTCATCGATGGCAGGCGCACATACCTGTGGTCCGGCGAGTTCCACTACTGGCGGCTGCCCAGCCCGGACCTGTGGCGCGACGTGCTGCAGAAGATGAAGGCGGCCGGGTTCAACGCGACCTCGATCTACTTCGACTGGGGATACCACTCGCCGAAGCCGGGCGTGTACGACTTCACCGGTGTCCGCGACGTGGACCGGCTGCTCGACATCGCCGCCGAGGTCGGCATCTACGTGATCGCCCGGCCGGGCCCGTACATCAACGCGGAGACCGACGCCGGCGGCTTCCCCGGCTGGCTGGTGACGCAGCAGGGCCGGGCGCGCAGCAGCGCCGCGGACTTCCAGGCCGCCAGCGACGAGTGGCTGCACCACATCGACCCGATCATCGCCCGGCACCAGCTCACCAACGGCACCGGCACGGTGATCCTTTACCAGATCGAGAACGAGTACGGCTCCAACGGCGACCCCGCCTACATGGAGCACACCGAGCAGGTGGTACGCGAGGACGGCATCACCGTCCCGCTCACCCACAACTACTGCTGCGGGCCGTCGACGTGGGCGACCGGGCGGGGCGCGGTCGACATCCCCGGGCAGGACAGCTACCCGCAGGGCTTCAACTGCTCGAACCCGACCCGCTGGAACCCGGCCGGAACGCTGCCCCGGTTCCGCGACGACGCGCCGATCTTCACGCCGGAGTTCCAGGGTGGATCGTTCGACCCGTGGGGCGGTCCAGGGTACGACCGCTGCCGCCAGCTGACCGGTCCCGACTTCGAGAAGGTCTTCTACAAGAACAACATCGCCGGCGGGGCGACGATGCAGAGCTTCTACATGACCTACGGCGGCACGTCGTGGGGCTGGCTCGCCGACCCGCAGCAGGTCTACACCTCGTACGACTACGGCGCCCCGATCAAGGAGGACCGCGAGCTCACCACGAAGTACGACGAGGACAAGCGGCTGGGCTACTTCGTCCAAACGGTCGCGCCGCTGACCAAGACCGAGGTCTTCGCGTCGGCGCCGCCGACCAACCCGTCCATCGTGGAGCAGGCGCGCATCAACCCTGACGACCACACCCAGTTCCTCGAGCTGCAGCACGCCGACACCACCTCGACGGCGAGGGACCAGACCCACATCGCGGTCGACCTGGGCGCCCGGTCCAGCTACACCTACGACGACCGCGACCCGGCGCTGCAGTACACCGGGGCCTGGTCACACGTGGGCGCGGAGCAGAGTTACACGGCAGGTGACTACCTGCGGACGGAGTCGTTCAGCGACGCCGCGGGCGACAGCGTGACCGTGTCGTTCACCGGCACCTCGGTGCGGTGGGTGTCCTCGAAGGACGCCAACCACGGGATCGCCGACGTCTACCTCGACGGCGTCAAGGTGGCGACGGTCGACGGGTACGGGCCGTCGAAGGTCTACCAGCAGGTGTTCTACGCCGCGGACGGCCTGCCGGACGGCCCGCACACGCTGACCATCACGGCGACCGGCACCCGCAACCCGGCGGCCACCGGCACCTTCGTCGTGGTCGACGCCATCGACGTGCCACCGCCCGGGTCGACGTTCTACCCGAGCGTGCCGCAGCAGCCGGGCACGGCGATCACGCTCGACGGCCGGGACGCGAAGCTGCTCGTCGCCAACTACGCGATGGGAGACCAGCGGCTGGTCTACTCGACCTCGGAGATCATGACGCACGCGCGCATCGGCTCCCGGGACGTGGCACTGCTGTACGGCCGTGACGGCCAGGACGGTGAGACCGTCCTGCGCTACCCGGCCGAGCCGCAGGTGCGTGTGCTCGCCGGCCAGGTGCAGTCCACGTGGGACGCCGACCGGCATGACCTGCGCCTCAACTACACCCACCAGGGCCTGGCCGAGGTGCTCGTGACCCCGCACGGCGGCACCCCGCTGTTGCTCCTGCTCGCCACCGACGAGGTGGCTGCGCAGTTCTGGCGCCAGGACACCACTTCCGGCCCGGTCCTGGTCCGCGGCCCGTACCTGGTCCGCACCGCCGGGTACGCCCGCGGCACGCTGGCCCTGACGGGCGACACCGCGCAGCCGACGCCCGTGTCCGTGTTCGCCGCCGCACCGGTCACCTCGCTGCAGTGGAACGGCAAGCGGGTCGCCGCCAAGCAGGTGGCCGACGGCTCGCTCGCCGCCACGCTGCCGGGGCCGGCACCGGTGACGCTGCCGGCGCTGCAGCACTGGCGCTACCGGGCGGAGACCAACGAGGCCGACCCGGCGTTCGACGACGGGCGCTGGCGGCTGGCGACCAACACGACCACCAACAACCCAACCGCGCCGGCCGCGCCCCCGGTGCTCTACACCGACGAGTACGGCTTCCACCACGGCGACGTCTGGTACCGCGGCCACTTCCGCGGCCACGGCGACGAGACCGGTGTCACCCTCACCGCCATCACCGGCCGGGCCGGGGTGTACGCCGTCTGGCTCAACGGCCAGTACCTGGGCAGCAGCGACAGCGGCACGCACCGCTTCGAGTTCCCGCCCGGCAGTGTCCGCGCCGGGAGCGACAATGTGCTGGCCGTGCTGGTCGAGAACATGGGCCACAACGAGGACTTCAACGCCGACGACTCGCACAAGCAGCCACGCGGGCTGACCTCGGCCGCGATCATCGGCTCCAGCGCACAGATCACCTGGCGGATCCAGGGCAGCCTGGGCGGTGAGGACCTGGTCGACCCGGTGCGCGGCCCGATGAACGTCGGTGGCCTCTACGGCGAGCGCAACGGTTGGCACCTGCCCGGCTACCCGGACTCCGGATGGTCGACGGTGGCGCTCCCCCACTCGGACACCACACCTGGTGTCGCCTGGTACCGCACGACGGTCGCGCTCGACCTGCCGAAGGGCCGGGACATCCCGATCGGCATCAAGATCAGCGACGACCCGGCGCGGCACTACCGGGCGCTGATCTTCGTCAACGGCTGGCAGGTCGGACGCTACCTCAACGATGTCGGCCCGCAGCGGTCGTTCCCGGTGCCCACCGGCATCCTGCGGCCCAACGGCACCAACACGATCGCGATCGCGGTGTGGAGCCTCGACGGCACCACCGGCGGGCTGGGCCAGGTCAGTTTGGAGGCGTACGCCAACCTCGCATCGAGCCTGACAGTGTCGGACGTCCCCTCACCACGCTACGACCCGCACACCTACCAGACCGCACCGTCCACAGCGGACGTCGTGGTGGCCGCGCCCGACGTCATCGCCCGCGGGCAGAGCGGCACGGTGACGGTCACCTTCAGCAACCCCGCCAACCGGCCACCCGCCGAGTCGGTCGCGCTGCGGCTGGCGGTGCCGGACGGCTGGACCGCCGCCCCGGCGGACACCACGGCCACGTACGACAGGGTCCAGCCCGGCCGGTCGGTGACCGCGACGTGGACCGTCACCGCACCGGCCGGCGACCAGCCGGCGGCGGCCATCTTCACCGCCACGGCGACGTACCGGCAGGCCCACCGGCCGGACGCCGCGGCGGGGGCGGCGACGGTACGGGTGCCGCCACCGGCGCCGACCGGCACGGTCTACGTCAGCGACCTCCCGTTCACCTCCACCAATGGCTGGGGACCGGTCGAGCGGGACACCTCCAACGGGGAGAACCAGGCCGGTGACGGGCACCCGATCACGCTCAACGGGACGGTCTACGCCAAGGGCCTGGGCGTGCACGCCATCGGCGACGTCACCGTCTACCTCGGCGGTGCCTGCTCGCGGTTCACCGCCGTGGTCGGGGTGGACGACGAGGTCGGCGGTGGTGGCTCGGTGACCTTCACGGTCCTCGCCGACGGCGAGCCGGTGGCCGCGACTCCGGTGCTCACCGGCAACTCGGCGTCGGTGCCCATCGACGCCGACCTCACCGGAGCACAGCAGCTCGACCTGGTCATCGGCGACGGCGGCAACGGCAACGGCAGCGACCACGGCGACTGGGCCGACGCCAAGCTCGTCTGCGACTGACCTGGCCGCGGCCGACGACCAGTTCCTGGCGCGCGCCCGCGTCGGCCCGGACAGCACGTGCTGGCCGCGGGCCGCGGCGGTCCCGCCACGCCCGGCGACCGTCAACGATCGACGGCAGACCACTGCCGGGCGATTGGACCTCGATCGCGCCTACCCGGGCACATAGGGTGCCGGCATGCTGGTCATCGCGCACCTCAGTGACGTCCACGTGGATGGTGGCGAACGCAGTGCCGAGCGCACCGAACGCGTCGTCCGCTACCTTGCCGGGTTGCCAACCCCCGTCGACGTCGTGCTGGTCACCGGAGACATCGCCGACCATGGCGCGGAGGCGGAGTACAAACAGGCACGCGACCTCATCGATCTTTCGGTGCCGACGCTGTTCTGTCCCGGCAACCACGACCGGCGCGAACCGTACCGCGAGGTGCTGCTGGGAGAAGCGCCAGAGGCCGGGCCGATCAACTCGGCGCACCGGGTCGGCGGAGCCCTGTTTGCCATGTGCGACTCAAGCGTGCCAGGCCGCAACGACGGGCTGCTGGCCGACGAGACGGTCGATTGGCTGGATGAGCAACTCTCCGCCGCCCCCGACCTGCCGGCCTTCGTCTGCTTCCATCACCCGCCCGTCGTCCTGGGCATCCCGTACGTCGACGGGATACGGCAGTTTTCCGAGGAGCGGTTGGCTGCCGTGGTTGCCCGGCATCCGAACGTGGTGGCGCTGCTGTGCGGCCACGCGCACACCCCGGCGGCGAGCACGTTCGCCGGCCGGCCCCTGCTGGTGGCACCCGGGGTGGTGTCGACGATCCGGTTGCCGTTCGAGACCGACACCATCGCGGACCTGACCTTGCCGCCGATGCTGGCCCTCCACATTCTCCATCCCGATGGTCGCCTGACCACGCACTACCGCGTCGTGCCATAAGACGCTGCGGCGGTTCAACCCACGGTCGGCCGGTCGCCGAGGGCCTGCAGCTCGGAGATCTGCACGAAGCCGTCCGGGGTTCCCGGGGCGGCGCTCGTGATGACCAGGCGGACCGCGGTCGTGGCGACCCTGTCGAAGGTGACCGTGGTCGGCGCCTCGGACTCGGTCGCCATCGCCACCGCCTGGTGGGCGGCCGGCACGAAGCGCCGCCCGTCCCAGTACTCCACCGACACTGACGCGGGCAACGTCCGCCCGGTGGCCAGCCGGAAGTACGCCACCAGGGTGTCCACCACCTGCGGATCGGACCAGGTGAGCGAGACCCAGTCGGACGGGCGGGCCAGGCTGAAGGAGGGCAGCAGGGCGGTCGCCGCCTTGTTGTAGCGGTTGGACCAGCCGTTCTCCTCCGGCAGCACGCCGTTGTTCAGTGCGGCCGGCACGGTCTGCGGTGAGCCGCTGAAGCTCGCCGACGGCGTCGCGGTCGCGGCCAGGTTCTGGCCGGGGGTGTACGCGTCCGACACGGTCACCTCGACCGCGGTGGTGAGCGGCGTCCCGACGAGGCGGCCGTGGAGAGTGAAGGTGCCGGGCGCGGAGAGCACGCCGGGCGGCACCGGGTCCCAGGTGACGGTGATGTAGTCGGTCACACCGTCGGTGAAGGCCACTCTGGCCTTCCCCGGCAGGTAGGGCGCGACGCCGACCGGGACCGATGTGGCGAACTGCTGGACGTCGGCGACCCGGTACGGCGTGACGTGCGCGACCACATGCCCGCCGTGCGGGCCCATCACCACACCCTTCACGTCGTACGGCCGCTCCGCCTTCGTGTCGGGCTTGGCCCACCTCACCCGCTCCTGCCTGGTGGTCCCGTCGCTGAGGACGACGGTGACCGTCCGGGGCAGGTCGGGGGTAACACCGACCGGCGTGCGGACCGACGGCTCGACGGTGCCGACCGGGTACGCCTGGCGGCCGTGCCCGGCGACCGCGCCGTGCCCGGACCGGGACCCGGTGGCCGTGTCGAAGACGGTGGTCGTCGCCGGCAGCAGCCCGTCGGCGGTCGCGGTGATGACGATCGGCCCCGGATCCTCGTCGGACCGGATGATCGCCAACGCCTTGCCGTTGAAGGCGGAGCGCTGCGGTGCGTGGTAGCTCTCCGCGCTCTCCTGCCGTCCGTTGTCGACACCGGCGAGCGTCCCGCCCTCGACGTGGAACCGGATGAGGTCGTCGGCGGAGGGGACGACCACGCCGTGCGCGTCCACCACCTCCACCGTGACGAACGACAGCGACCTGCCGTCCGCGGCGATGACGTGGCGGTCGGGCGTCAGCCGGATCGCGTGCGGCTCGCCGGCGGTGCGCACCACGTCGGTCGCCACGGTGACGCCATTCCGGCGGGCCACCGCCCTCAGCTCGCCGGGCTCGAACGGCACGGTCCAGGTCAGGTGCAGCTTTCCGGAGCTGCCGTTCGGGCTGGTGTAGCTGCCGGAGGGGAAGGTCTTGTCGTCTCCGGTCGGCTCGGTCGTCTCCAGGTACTCCGTGCCGAACGTGGTGGTCTTGTGGTCGTACCGCTTCACGCCGAGCGACCGCCCGTTGAGGAACAGCTCCACGGTGTCGACGTTCGCGTACGCCCAGACCGTGACCGGCTCCCCCGGCTGGTGGTCGGTCCAGTTCATCGGCACCAGGTGAACCATGGGCTCGGTCGTCCACTGGCTGGCGAAGGCGTAGTACAGGTCCTTCGGGAAGCCGGCGGTGTCGACGGCACCGAAGAACGCCGACTTGACCGGGAACTGGCCGTTGTACGGGGTCGGCTCGCCGATGTAGTCGAACCCGGACCAGAGGAACTCACCGGTGAAGAACTTGCGGTCGCGATCCTTCTTCAGCCCGTACTCGCCGGGCATCGTCCAGGACGCCATGTTGTTGTCGTAGCTGGACACCAGCCGATGGCCCGGGGTGTAGTCCTCGCCGGTGTTGAGCTGGTCGGGCCACTGGTAGATGCCGCGCGCCGAGGTCGACGAGGACGACTCCGACTCGAAGAAGAAGGTGTCCGGGTAGAGCGCGTGCAGGGCGTCCACCGACTGCGCCGTGTTGTAGTTGAGGCCGACCCCGTCCAGCAGCTGGGCGATCTGCCCGTTCACCGACGTCGGGCTCGGCGGGGTGCGGTAGCTGTCACTGCCCCAGACCACCGGGCGGGTGGTGTCGATCGACTTGATGTCCGCGACCAGCCGCTGGGCATCGGCCAGCGTCTGCCCCCGGATCTCGTTGCCGATCGACCACATGACGACCGCCGGCGAGTTCTTGTAGGCGTTGACCATCTCCATGATGTCCACATCGGACCACAGCAGCCCGTCCGTGCCGGGCGCCGGCAGCTCGAACCAGTCGCCGTAGTCGTTGGCCGTCTTGTTGTTGCGCCAGGTGTCGAACGCCTCGACCATGACCATGATGCCCAGCTGCTCGCAGACGTCGATGACCTCGGGGGCCGGCGGGTTGTGCGCAGTGCGCAGGGCGTTGACGCCCATCCGCTTCATGATGGACATCTGCCGCCAGATCGCGTCCCGGTTCACCGCCGCGCCGAGGGCGCCGAGGTCGTGGTGCAGGTCCACACCGTGGATCTTGATGTACTCGCCGTTGAGGAACATCCCCTCGGCCGGATCGATCTCCACCCACCGGACGCCGAACGGCGTGGTCACGTCGTCGACCTGCCGGCCCCGCACGGACAGGCTCGTCTCCAGGGTGTAGCGGTACGGAGAGTCCACCGACCACAGCCGGGGGTGCCACAGCCGGATCGTCGCCGTGCCGGTCGCCGTGCCCGGCGCGACATCCACGGTGGACCAGTTTGTGGCGACCACGCGCCCGGAGGCGTCCCGGACGTGGTACGCGATCCGCGCCACCACGGCCTGATCACTCTCGTTGGCCACCCGGGTCGACACGTGGAGGTCCGCGTACCCGCGGCCGATGGTGGTCGCCACGTCCGGGGTCGTCACGAAGGTGCCGAAGCGGGCCACGTGCACCGGCTCGGTGAGCACCAGGCGGACGTTGCGGTAGATCCCGCTGCCGGAGTACCAGCGGCTGCTCGGCAGCTGGTTCTGCACCTTGACGGCGACCACGTTCGGGGTGCCGTCGGTGTGCACGGCCGGCGTGATGTCGAAGGCGAAGCCGGTGTAGCCGTACGGGTGGGTGCCGACGAGCTGGTCGTTGACGTAGACCTCGGAGTTCATGTAGACGCCGTCGAACTCGAGCGAGACCCGCTTGCCGGCCGCGGCCGCCGGCAGCGTGAACGTCTTGCGGTAGAACCCCAGGCCGCCCTGGAAGTACCCGGTCCCGGCGGTGGTCCCTGGGCCCGGGGTCGGGTCGAGCTCGATGCTCCAGTCATGCGGCACGTCCAGCACCCGCCACCCCGAGTCGTCGTAGCCGGCCGTGACGGCGTCGGCGTACTCCGGCGGCACCTCGATGCCGGTCCGGTTGGCCAGCGCAAACCGCCAGTCCTGGTCGAAGTCGATGACCTGTCGGCCGGACTGGACCCGACCGGCGAGGGCAAGTGATCCGGGCACGGCGGCGGTCACCTGCGGTCCCGGCACGGTCGTCAGCGCGGCGACGGCGGCGGCGAGACGGGAACGGCGAGGCACCATCACTTTCCCTCCCGGCGGTCCGACATGCCACGGCATGTCTGGGCAGAAGGTCGGGCCCGCGGCCCGTGCGACTGTGACGAGTCATGTCAATCTATGGGGAGATCTGGCGCGCGTCAACGGCCGGATACGGCGCGTGACGTTGCCTGACGTGCGAATGTGTTGGTTCTGCCCTGCCGCCGGTGGCCATGATCGAGGCAGCACTCCGAGGTCGCCCCACCGTCGGGAGCGCTCTCCACGCCCGCGCGCCACTGAGTCGAGTGCGAGGAAGCCTGTCCGTGGGTAAGAGGCGGTCATGGCGCCGCCCAGGAAGCCGACCAGCCGGACCGGCACGGCAAAGGCCAGCAGGGCGCCGGCCAGGAAGCCGGCGCGAAACCGGTCGCGCGCCGCGGACACCCTGGCGCCGTACCGGCGTAAGCGGGACTTCGCCCGTACTCCGGAGCCGGCAGGCACCGCGGTCCCGAGCGCCGGGCCGGGTCTGCCGCGTTTCGTGGTGCAGCGGCACCGGGCTCGCCAGCTGCACTACGACTTCCGGCTGGAGATCGCCGGAGTGCTGGTGAGCTGGGCGGTTCCCAAGGGACCGACCCTGGACCCCGCGGTGCGGCGGGCGGCGTACCGGGTCGAGGACCATCCCATCGAGTACATCGACTTCGAAGGCGTGATCCCCGAGGGCGAGTACGGCGGCGGCGACGTGATCGTCTGGGACACCGGCGCGTTCCGCGCGCAGGAGGACGACCCGCAGGCGGCGCTCGCGGCCGGGGAGCTGCACCTGGACCTGTACGGCGAGAAGCTGCGCGGCCGGTTCGTGCTGGTGCGCAGGTCGGGGCGCGATCCGTCCAGGGAGGAGTGGCTGCTGCTGCACAAGCGCGACGAGTTCGCCGTGGACGGCTGGCGCCCCGAGGACCATCGGCGATCGGTCCTCACCGGCCGGACCAACGAACAGGTCAAGGCCGACCCCGAGCGGATGTGGCGGTCGGAGCTGCCGGCCGCGCGCGCTGCCGTCGCGCTCAAGCCGCCGGTGACCGGGGCCAGCGACGAGGAGCTGGGCCGGCTGGACGCGCTGCGGTCCTCGGGTGTGTGGCACGTGTTCGGCCGTGACCTGCGCGTGACCAACCTGGACAAGGTGATGTTTCCCGCGCGGCGCGGCGAGCGGCCGGTCACCAAGCGGGAGCTGCTGCGGTACGCCGCGCGGATCGCTCCCACGCTGCTGCCCTACCTGACCCGCCGGGCGTTGAACATGCACCGCTACCCCAACGGGGCGCAGGCCAAGGGGTTCTGGCACAAACAGCTGCCCGGGCACGCTCCGGAGTGGCTGCCCCGGTGGACCAACCCGGAGGCCGACCCGGGCGAGACGCAGACGTACCTCGTGGTCGACGAACCCGCAGCGCTGGTCTGGGCGGCCAACTTCGGCGCCCTGGAGTGGCACGCCTGGACCTCGCCGGTCGACCATCCCGACCAGCCGACGTACGCGCTGATCGACCTGGACCCGGGTGCGGCCACGAGCTGGCAGGACCTGCTCACCCTGGCGCGGCTGCACCGCGCCGCCTTCGACCACCTGGGCGTGACCGCCCGGCCGAAGCTCACCGGGCGCCGGGGAATCCAGATCTGGGTGCCGATCGCCCGCGGCCCGGACTTCGCGGCCACCCGCTCCTGGGCCGAACGGCTGTCCCGGAGCATCGGCGCCGTCGTCCCCGATCTGGTCAGCTGGAAGTGGCAGGTCAGCGAGCGGGGTGGGCGGGCGCGGCTGGACTACACGCAGAACGCCGTCAACAAGACTCTCGTGGCGCCGTACAGCCCGCGCCCGGCTCCCGGCGCCCCGGTCTCGGCGCCGATCGAATGGGACGAGCTGGACGACCCGGCGCTGACCCCGGACGCGTTCACCATCCGCACGATCCTGGACCGCATCGCCGACAAGGGTGACCTCTTCCGCGACGTGCTCCAGCACCCGCAACGCCTGCCGCCCATCCAGTAACCCTCCCCGCCGGTCACGGCTCGTACTGGCTCTGCCGGCTGGGCCGTCCAATGCGGATAGTGTCCGGACCCGGGGACGCCAGCGGAGGGCTGGCGCCGGCGCGGGCCTGCCGAATCGCCTCGACCGCCTCCCGCAGCGCGGCCGTCGCGCTGGTGCCGGGCGCCCAGCCCAGCTGCTCGCGGGCGCGGGCGCTGTCCACCAGCGCCGCCCGGCCGGCCAGCCGGAGCCAGCCCGGGTGCAGCGGCTGCAGGCCCGCCCGCCAGGCCAGGCCGGCGGCGTACTCGATGGCCCGGTACGGCAGGGTGATCGTGGCCAGGCCGGCACCGGCCAGCTCCGGCCGGCGGATCACCGGCTCCGCGGCGAGGTTGAACGCACCGCGGGACCGGGCCTGCACGATCCGCAGGATCGCATCGGCTACGTCCCGGGCGTGCACGGCCTGCACTCGCAGCCCGGGCCAAACGGGCATCGGGAACGGCGGACGACCCGCCAGCACGGTCGGCAGCAACGCGCTGACCATCCAGCTCGCCAGCTCCGTGCCGGCTTCCTCGCTCAGGACGGCGCAGGGCCGGATCCGAGCCACCACGACCGCGGGATGCTCGGCCTCGAACCGGTCGAGCATCGCCTCCATGGCAGCCTTCTGCCTGCTGTACGCGCTGCCCGCGACGCCGGTGGTCGGCCATGTCTCCGGCACCCGGTTGCCCTCCGGAGCCGGACTGTACGCGGCCACCGACGAGGTGCAGACCAGCTGGCGCACCCCGGCCGCCGCGACCGCCCGCAGCACGTTTCCGGTGCCGGCGAGGTTGGTCCGCCTCATGTCAGGATCCATCGTGGACGGGTGGATCGCCCAGGCCAGGTGGATCACCACGTCGGCGCCCCGGAAGACACCGCTGAGCCGGTCCACAGCGGACTGCCCGCCGATGTCGCACCGCTCCCAGCTCACCCGGTCGTACGGGGGCGCGGATCGCGGCTCGCGCCGGGCCACCCCGGTCACCTCCCACGACGGCCCGGCCGGCCCGGTCAACGCCCGAAGCAGCGCGGTGCCGATATTGCCGGTCGCCCCGGTGACCACAACCCGCATGCTGGCGACTACCTTTCACCCGCCGCAAAGCGGCCGCACCGGATGCGGAAGCCGTCGGCCGGCCGGGTGGGAATGCGCCGCAGGGAGATGGTGAGGTCCTGCTCCGGCACCTGGTAGTCCAGCTGTGCCAGCCGGATGGCGAGGGCCCGCAGCAGCGCGACCGTGATGAGCTCGCCCGGGCAGCGATGGCCGGTGAGCGGGTCGCCGCCGCCCTGCGGGACCAGCTCGTCGCGGGCCGGTGGCCGATCGAGGAACCGTTGCGGCCGGAACGCGTACGGGTCGGTCCACAGGTCGGGGTCGTGGTTCTGGCCGTACAGGTCGAGCAGGATCAGCGTGCCTTGCCGGATAGGCTCGCCCTGCCAGGACAGGTGGCGGACCGCCCGGCCGCAGACGAACGGGGCGAACGGATAGAAGCGCCGCACCTCGTGGGCGAACGCCTCGGCGTACCCAGGGTCGCCTTCGCGCAGCAGCCGCCGGTTCTCCGGCCACCGGTGCAGGGCGTGCGCGGCGAACGCGACCAGCCAGCTCACCGCCACCGTGGGACGGATGATGTTGAGCAGCTCGACGGCGGCCAGCTGCGGGTCGAACAGCCGGCCGTCGGCCTCCCGGTGCCGCGCCACCGCGCACACCGCCGAGCCGTCCGGCTCACGCGTCGCGTCCTCGCGCACCGCCTGGACCAGCGCGGCCAGCCACCGCTCGCGCCGGCCGCGGGCCAGCCGGGCGCGCCAGTGCCGCGGCCCCAGGGTGGCGAAGCCGTCCACCATCGCGATCATGTCGCCGGCCGCCGCGGCGACCTCGTCCGGCCTCAGCGGTACCCCGGTCCAGGCACAGGCCGCTCGGGTGAGGATCCGGCTGGCCTCGTCGAACAGCACGACGGCTGGCCGGCCCGGCCAGGACGCGACCGCGTCGTCCCAGGCGGCGGTGGCGAGGTCCACCAGGGTGTCGACGCCGCCCGGGTCGGTCAGCAGAGACAGGAACATGGCCCTGCGTACCTGGTGGGTCGCGCCGTCGGTGGTGTGGATCGCCCGGTGGCCGAAGAGCGAACCCCGCACCAGCTCGGGGACGGCCCCGTGCCGCCGCACGTGGTCCTCGTCGTAGAAGAACCGGACCGCCTCGGTACCGGACAGCCCGACCACCGGGCTGGCCAGCAGCCGGGTGCGGACGATGCCGTTCGGGGCCCGGCGCCGCCGGTTGGGCAGCCACCCGTACCCCTCCGCGGGCACGCCGAGCAGCAACGGCAGCTCGACCACTGCGCTCACCAGGTGCCGGAGCCCGGCTCGGGCATAACCTCGGTCATGGCCGGCCTCTACCCACAGCGGTGCCCGGCCACACCGCCGCGCACCGCCGGCGGGTGTGAGCCGCCGCCAGCCGGGTATGGCCTGCGTATGCAGGCAGTGGTGTGGCACGGCAGGCGAGATGTCCGGGTCGACTCCGTACCAGACCCGCGCATCGAGGAACCGACCGACGTCATCGTCCGGGTGACCTCCAGCGGCATCTGCGGCTCGGACCTGCACCTGTACGAGCTCCTGGGGCCGTTCCTGCGCGAGGGCGACATTCTCGGGCACGAGCCGATGGGAACGGTCGAGGAGGTGGGCGCCGAGGTCACCGCGGTGGCCCCGGGCGACCGGGTGGTCGTGCCGTTCAACGTCTCCTGCGGCACCTGCTTCATGTGCCGCCAGGGCCTCCACTCCCAGTGCGAGACCACCCAGGTGCGCGAGCAGGGCAGCGGCGCCGCTCTGTTCGGCTACACCCGCCTGTACGGCCAGGTGCCCGGCGGGCAGGCGCAGTACCTGCGCGTGCCGTTCGGCAACACGCTGCCGATCAAGGTGCCGGACGGGCCACCGGACGACCGGTTCGTCTACCTGTCCGACGTATTGCCCACCGCCTGGCAGGCGGTACGGTACGCGGACATCCCACCCGGCGGCAGCCTGGTGGTGCTCGGCCTCGGCCCGATCGGCGAGATGTCCGCCCGGGTCGCCCTGCACCAGGGCGCCGGGCAGGTGATCGGCGTGGACCTGGTGCCGGAGCGGCTCGCCCGGGCGGCCGGCCGCGGGGTGCACGTGCTGGACCTGCGCGAGCACCGGCACGACCTGGCGGACACGGTCCGCGAGCTGACCGGCGGGCGGGGGCCGGACTCGGTCATCGACGCGGTCGGCATGGAGTCGCACGGCGCGCCGGTCGGCAAGCTCGCCCAGCAGTCGGTCTCACTGCTTCCGGACAGCGTGGCCGAGCCCCTGATGCGGCGCGTCGGGGTGGACCGGCTGCACGCCCTCTACCTGGCCATCGACATCGTTCGCCGGGGCGGGACGATCTCGCTCGTCGGGGTGTACGGCGGGATGACCGATCCCCTACCGATGCTCAAGCTGTTCGACAAGCAGATCCAGCTGCGCATGGGACAGGCGAACGTGCACCGCTGGGTGCCGGACCTGCTGCCGCTCCTCACCGACGAGGACCCGCTCGGCGTGGACGGGTTCGCCAGCCACCACCTTCCGCTGCGGGAGGCGCCGCGGGCGTACGACATGTTCCAGCACAAGCGGGACGGCGCCGTCAAGATCCTGCTCCAGCCCTGACCGTCCGGGCAGCCCACGGCCCGCACCATCCACTCGCGAGTCTCGCGCGCCGCCGCGGAACCGGCGCCGCCGCTCAGGCGCCCGACCAGGTCCAGTCGCGGATCTCCGGCATGTCCTCGCCGTACTGGCGGACGTAGGCCCGGTGCGCCATCCGCGCGTCCACCATGGACTGCCTGAGCACCGCGGCCTTGCGGGCGAGCCCTGGCACCCGGTCGATGACGTCGATGACCAGGTGGTAGCGGTCCATGTCGTTCATCACCACCATGTCGAACGGCGTGGTGGTGGTGCCCTCCTCCTTGTAGCCGCGCACGTGCAGGTTGGCGTGGTTGGTCCGCCGGTAGGTGAGCCGGTGGATCAGCCACGGGTAGCCGTGGTAGGCGAACACGACCGGCCGGTCGCGGGTGAAGATGGTGTCGAACTCGGCGTCCGGCAGGCCGTGCGGGTGCTCGCTGGGCGGCTGGAGCCGCATCAGGTCCACCACGTTGACCACCCGCACCTTCAGGTCGGGCAGGTTCCGCCGCAGCAGGTCGGTGGCGGCGAGGGTCTCCAATGTGGGCACGTCGCCAGCGCAGGCGAGCACCACATCCGGATCCCCCGCGTCGGTGCTCGCCCAGTCCCAGATGCCGATACCGCGCGCGCAGTGTGCCGAGGCCGCCTCGATGTCCAGCCACACCGGAGCCGGCTGCTTGCCGGCCACCACCACGTTGACGTAGTCGCGGCTGCGCAGGCAGTGGTCCATGACAGACAGCAGGGTGTTCGCGTCCGGTGGCAGGTAGACGCGGACCACCTCGGCCTTCTTGTTCACCACGTGGTCGATGAAGCCCGGGTCCTGGTGGGAGAAGCCGTTGTGGTCCTGCCGCCACACGTGCGAGGTGAGCAGGTAGTTCAGCGACGGAATCGGCCGCCGCCAGGGCAGCGTGCGGGACACCTTGAGCCACTTGGCATGCTGGTTGAACATCGAGTCGACGATGTGGATGAACGCCTCGTAGCAGCTGAACAGGCCGTGCCGGCCGGTCAGCAGGTACCCCTCCAGCCAGCCCTGGCAGGTGTGCTCGGAGAGCATCTCCATCACCCGCCCGTCGGCGGCCAGGTGCTCGTCGACCGGCTCCACCCGGGCCTGCCACGCCTTGCCGGTCACCTGGTAGACCGCGCCCAGCCGGTTGGACTCGGTCTCGTCCGGGCCGAACAGCCGGAAGTTGCGGTACCGCTCGTTCGCCGCCAGCACGTCGCGCAGGAAGCCGCCCAGCACCCGGGTCGCCTCGGCCACCTCGGCGCCGGGCTGGTCCACCTTCACCGCGTACTGGCGGAACTCCGGCAGCTCCAGGTCGCGGGTGAGCAGCCCGCCGTTGGCGTACGGGGTGGCGCCCATCCGCTGCTGGCCGGTGGGCAGCCAGCCCACCACCTGCGGCCGCGGGGTGCCCGCCTCGTCGAACAGCTCCTCCGGCCGGTAGCTGCGCAGCCACTCCTCGAGCGCGGCCAGCTGCCCCGGGTCGGTGCGCACCGCGGGCAGCGGCACCTGGTGGGAGCGCCACGTCCCCTCCACCGGCACCCCGGCCAGCTGCTTCGGCCCGGTCCACCCCTTCGGCGTCCGCAGCACGATCATCGGCCACCGTGGACGGTGCGTCCGGCCCTGTTCCCGGGCGGCTCGCTGGATCCGGTCGAGCTCGTCGAAGACCGCGTCCAATGTGGCCGCCATCGCCTGGTGCACGGCAGCCGGCTGCTCACCCGCGACCAGATACGGGGTGTACCCGTACCCCTCCAGCAGCTTGGTGAGCTCCTCGTCGTCGATGCGGGCGAGTACGGTCGGGTTGGAGATCTTGTATCCGTTGAGGTGCAGGATCGGCAGCACCGCGCCGTCCCGGGCCGGGTTGAGGAACTTGGTGGAGTGCCAGGCGGTGGCCAGCGGCCCGGTCTCCGCCTCACCGTCACCCACCACGCAAGCCACCACCAGGTCGGGGTGGTCGAAGGCCGCGCCGTAGGCGTGCGCGAGGCTGTACCCCAGCTCGCCACCCTCATGGATCGACCCCGGCGTCTCCGGCGCCACGTGGCTCGGCACCCCGCCGGGGAACGAGAACTGCCGGAACAGCCGCGCCATGCCCGTCTCGTCCTGCCCGATGCGCGGGTACACCTCGGAGAGCGTCCCCTCCAGCCAGACATTGGCGACCAGTCCCGGGCCGCCGTGGCCAGGGCCCGTTATGTAGAGCACGTCGCGTCCCCGGGCAGCGATGATGCGGTTCAGGTGCGTGTAGACGAGGTTCAGTCCGGGTGTGGTACCCCAGTGCCCGAGCAGCCGGCGCTTGACGTGGTCGGCCTGCAGCGGCTCCCGCAGCAACGGATTGGCCAGCAGGTATATCTGACCCACCGACAGGTAGTTCGCCGCCCGCCAGTGGGCGTCCAGCCGGGCCAGCTCCTCGCCGGTCAACGGCTGTCTGGTGACGATCCGCATCATGCTCTCCTCAGGCTGCCCGGTGTGCCATCAGCAAGTCTTCGCCGGAGCAGTCCAAGGGCCAAGGGCACAACGTCCCGATCCGGGCCGGCGGGGACGACGCGCGGCGGCCGGCGCGATCCGGTCGCCCATCCCCTACCCAACTACGACATCCTCGACACCGCCGGCATCGAAGGGTCGAGATCCGTTTCGATGCCGAGGTCTTGCCCTGGTCCTGTGGTGGAAATATTCTCCGTTCAGCGGTAGTCCGGTGAAAACTAACGCCCTCCCCGGAAAGAGGTCCCGATGGCCGTCCACGAGCACGAGGTTGACCGCCGTACGCTGTTCCGAGCCGGCCTGGGCGCGGCGGCCGCCGCGGTCGTCGGCACCGAGCTGGCGCTGCCCGGCGCCGCCGCCGCGGTGCCCTCGGCCGAGTTCCCCTGGATCATCGACTGCGACAGCTGGGGTGCCCGCCCGCCGTCCTCACCGATCCAGATCACCGGCAACACCACCAACAAGATCATCCTGCACCACATGGCGTTCCCCAACGTCACCGACTACTCCCGCGAGCACGCGATCCAGCTGGCAAGGGACTGCCAGAACCTGCACATGGACACCAACGGGTGGGCGGACACGGGTCAACACTTCACCGTCAGCCGCGGCGGGTACGTGCTGGAGGGCCGCCACCGCAGCCTGGAGACCCTCGAAATCGGCGAGCACCAGGTCATCGCGGCGCACTGCCCGGGCGAGAACGGCAACGCGATCGGCATCGAGAATGAGGGCACGTACATCACCGAGACGCCGCCGGAGGCGCTGCTCGACTCGCTGGTCCGGCTGTGCGTCGCGGTGTGCCGGAAATTCCGCCTGCACGCCTGGGACATCTTCGGCCACTGGGACTTCCGGTTCACCGACTGCCCGGGCATCGCGTTCTACGCCCAGTTCCCGATGGTGCGCTCGCGGGTGCTGGCGCAGATGGGCACGCCACGGCACGAGATCCCGCCACGCCGGTGGCCGGACATCTGGCGGTTCGTGGACAGCCCGGTCGTGCAGGTGGCGCAGTACCTGCTGAACAACGTGGGGTACACGGACCTGGTTCCCAACGGCATCTTCGGCCTGGACATGAACGCGGCGGTCGCCGACTTCCAGGCGCGCAACGGAATTCCGGTCGACCCGGACGCGACGTTCGACCGGGCCACCTGGGAGGCACTCGTCCCGCACCTGTCCCAGCAGGACACCGGCCCCGCGGTCAGCGCGTTGCAGCTCATGCTGAGCCGCAAGGGGTACGGCGACGTCGTGGTCAATGGCGACTACGACCACGCCACCATGAAGGCGGTGCAGGGCATGCAGCGGCTGCACGGCCTACGGCCCACCGGAAAGGTGGACCTGAGCACGTGGTGCGCGGTGGTCGGGGGCGCGGTCCGCGAGGCGTTCCACACCGGCAGCGCGACGTAGGTCCGCGGCACCGTCGGGCTCGCCCGGCGTGGCGGCAGCTGTTCGCGTGCGGCGGTGAGCCCGTCAGTCGAACGACCGTCCTCACGCGAGGTGCCCGCCGATTTTGGTGTAGCCCCGCAGCAGGTCGCGGGAGATGATCAGGCGCTGCATCTCGTCGGTGCCCTCGAAGATGCGGTAGAGCCGCACCTGCCGGTACCAGCGCTCGATCGGCAGCTCCCGGGTGTAGCCCATGCCGCCGTGGATCTGCATGACCTTGTCCACGACGTGGTTGACCATGTTGGCGCCGTACAGCTTCGCCATGGCCGACGCATGCCGGGGGTCCAGGCCCTGGTCGGCGGTCCAGGCCGCGCGCAGCACCAGCCAGCGGGCCGCCTCCAGCTCGGTCTCCGCGTCCGCGATCATCCACTGGATCGCCTGGTAGCTGGCGATCGGCGCGCCGAACGTCACGCGGGTGTTGGCGTGCTGGATCGCCATGCCCAGCGCCCGCTCGGCGATGCCGATAGCGTTCGACGGGATGATGTACCGGCCCTTGATGATCCACTCCATCCCGAGCTTGAAGCCCTGGCCGACCTCGCCGAGGACGTTGCGCGCGGGCACTCGTACGTCATCGAAGACCAGGGAAGCAGGGCCGCCCTCCCCCATGGTCTGGATGGGCTCGGACCGCCAGCCCATCGACCGGTCGACCAGGAACGCGGTGCTGCCACCGTCACGCACGTCGCGGTCCGGGTCGGTGACCGCGACCACGATCGCGAAGTCGGCCTCGTTGCCGCCGGTGATGAAGGTCTTCTCTCCGGTGAGGATCCAGTCGTCGCCGTCGCGGCGGGCCCGCATCTTGATGTTCGCGGCGTCCGATCCGGCACCCGGCTCGGTGATGGCGAAGCAGGACCGGCGCTCACCCTCGATCGTCGGGATCAGGTACTCGCGCTTCTGCTCGTCGTTCGCGCGGAACAGGATGTTGTCCGCGTCGCCACCGAACCGGAACGGCACGAACGTGCGACCGATCTCGGTCCAGATCAGCGACTGGGTCAACGCCGGCAGGCCCATCCCGCCGTACTCCTCGGGCGTGGCCAGGCCCCAGAACCCGAACTTCTTCGCCTTCAGCTGGAGCTCCCGGAGCTCGTCGGGGGTGAGGCCCGGCTGGTGCGCCCGCTCGCGGCGCAGCACCTCCGGCTCGAGCGGCATGACCTCGCGGGTGATGAACGCCCGTGCGGTGTCCCGGATCGCCCGTTGTTCGTCACTGAGCGAAAAGTCCACAGTGTCCTCCGTCTGTCCGCGGGGCCCGGGGCCGCGGCCGCTGTCGGTTCGGTCTGCCCGGAAGCAACCGTTGGCTCGGCGGCCAGCCGGCGGACCGCGGCCTGCTCGCCGCGGACCTGACGGTCCCTGCGACATAAACTAGCGATGGAAGTTTTGTCCAGTCCAGACCCCCGGTGTGGCAGAGTTGCTCCGGGCGCGGGTTCGCCGGGGACGCCACCCGCCGGGGCGGCGGCCGGACGGCGGCAGGTTGGAGGTGCACGGTGCCGAGACCGCGGCAGGCGCTGCTGAGCCGGGAGCGCATCCTCGAGGCCGCCAGCGCGCTGATCGACGCGGAAGGGCTGGAGGCGCTGTCCACCCGGCGGCTCGCCGCCGAGCTCGGCGTGCGCGGGCCCTCGCTCTACAACCACTTCGCCACCAAGGACGAGATCCTGGACGCCGTCGCGGACAGCATCATCGCCCAGGTGGACGTCTCGTTCTTCGGCCGGCTCGACTGGCGGGAAGCGCTGCGCTGCTGGGGGCTGTCGTACCGGGCGGCGCTGGCCGCCCACCCGAACATCGTCCCGCACCTCGCCCGCGGTCCGGGTCGCCGGCCGGCCGGGCTCGCCATGGCCGACGCCGTCTACGGCGGACTGGTCGACGCCGGCTGGCCGCCGGCCCGCGCCACCCACATCGGGGCGCTCATGCGCTACTTCGTCACCGGCTCCACGCTCGGCTCGTTCGCCAAGGGTTTCGTCGAGGACCCCGACGTCTACGCGCAGCGGTATCCGCACCTGAGCCAGGCGCACCGGCTCGCCGAGCACCAGCGCAGCGTCGACGAGGGAGCCTTCCTGCTCGGGCTCGACGCCCTGATCGAGGGGCTCTCCCGGACGTTCGAGCGGACCGTCGGCCCGCTCCCGCCGCTGGCGGCCGGAGCCACCTCGCCCGCTACCTAGTGCCCCGGCCGGACCGGACCACGACCGCCGGGCAGTGCGCGTTGCGCAGCAAGGCGTAGCTGACGGTGCCCAGCAACGTCCGATAGTGACCCCGGGCTCCCACCACCACCATCCGGGCGGTAGCCGACTCGTTGATCAGCGCCTCGCTGGGATTGCCACTGATCCAGCGCTGCTCGACCTTGACCGCGTGCGCCGACCGTTTCGCCTGGACCGCGGCTTCCGCCAGCGGCCTGTCCGAGTCGCCCTCGCCGCGTTCGACATGCACCGCGACCAGGTCGGTGTCCCGCGCCGCGGCCTCGAAGGCGGCGAACTCGACGGCGGCGGCCGAGTCGGCGGAGCCATCCACCCCGACCAGCACCGGACCGGTGTTCCGGCGCGGCAGGTGGGCGACCATGACGGGACACGCCGTGCGCGCGGCCACGTGCTCCACCACGGAGTCGGCCGGGGCGCGGCGATGGGCCGGGTCGCTCGGGCCCAGCACGACGAGCGCCGCGTCGCGGCACTTCGTCCGCAGGACCGAACCGGGCTCGCCGTCCGCCACGGTCCCGGACACCGGCGTCCCCGGCACCAGCGCCGACGCGACCGCGACCGCCTCTTCGACCGTCCGCTCCGCGTCGCGGCGCAGCAGCCCGTAGTTCGGCACCTCGTACGGCGGCCAGACAAAGCAGTGCACCACCCCAAGCGGGGCGTTCCGCAGCGCCGCCTCCTCGGCGGCGAGGCGCACGGCCACGAGACTCGACGCGGACCCGTCCACGCCGACCACCACGGTCCTGCCGGAGAACGCATTCATCCGCCTCACCCTGAGGAAATCATCCCCGATTCCGGTCAAGGGTGGTTAGGGCCGATCGGCCCGAATTACCCGCTGGACAGGACTTCTGACCCTGCCGGCGCCCCGGCCGCTTAGGCACGGTTGGTTTATGGAGGAACCCGTCGAAGCCGCCACCACCGGGGTGGAGCCGCGGGTGAACGCGCGCCCGGGGAGGACCTTACTGGGCGATGACGTCTTCGCGGCCGCCGTCGCCGCGGCGACCCGGGCACCCTCGATGCACAACACCCAACCGTGGCGGTTCCGTCGGCGGGCGGACGGCATCGACGTGCTCGCCGACGACACCCGCCGGCTCGCGGTGGCCGACCCGACCGGCTGGGCGGTCCGGATCGCCTGCGGAGCCGCCGTGTTCAACCTGCGCCTGGCGCTCGCGGTCCGCGGCGGCTGCACCCCCGAGGTGCGGCTGCGGCCCGAGCCGCGCGACCCGTCCCTGCTCGCCCGGGTCACCGCCGGTCCTCCGCACGTGCCGACGCCGCTGGAACAGCGGCTGTACGCCGCCATCCCCCGCCGGCACAGCAACCGGTCGCCCTTCGCCGCCCAGCCGGTGCCCGCCAACGTACGCGCCGACCTGCTGGCCGCCGCCCGCGCCGAGGGCGCCTGGCTGGAGCTGCTGATCGGGCCCGGCCCGGTCGGCGCGGTAGCCGAGATCGCCCACTCCGCGAACCGGGTCCTGCACCGCGACCCCCGGTACGCCGCCGAGCTCGCCGCCTGGACCCGGCCGGACACGGCCGTCGACGGCGTGCCCGCCTCCGCCGGCGGCCCCAGCCCGGAGCCGCACCACGTGCTGCCGCGCCGCCCGTTCGCCGCGCCGGGATCCCGGCCCGACCCCGGTGTCGAGGCCGAACCGCTCGTCGCCGTCCTGGGCAGCCCCGGCGACCTGCCCGCCGACCAGCTCACCGCAGGACAGGCACTGCAGCGCGTCCTGCTCACCGTCACCGACGCCGGCCTGGCCGCCTCCATGATCTCGCAACCCATCGAGGTCACCGCCGCCCGCGAGCAGCTGCGCATCGCCCTCGGCCGGTACGGCACCCCGCAGATGGTGCTGCGCATCGGCTACGGCCAGCCCGGCTCGCCCACCCCGCGGCGGCCCGTCGACGAAACCGTCGCCGAGCCGGCGGATCTGCACGCGTTGTGAACGGTTCCGCGCGGCAGCCCAATGACACGCCGCGCGGTCGTGGTGATTCTTGGCGTACGACGGCGCCCGATCGGGTCGCCAGGGCCACGACCAGTGCGATGGAGGGGATTGCCATGGGGCCATCCGCGGCTCTGCCCCGGCCAGGGGTCGGCGCCCGCGCCGTTGCCCGAGGCGGACCCGCGGTGGCGGACGCGGATGCGCCCGGTGTGGACGTCCACGCCGTGCGCCGGCACTTCAGCTTCCCGCGGCTCGGTCGGATCGTCACGAACAACGCCTCCAGCACCCAGCCGCCATGCGAGCTGATCGCGC
>JADGHA010000344.1 GCA_019689695.1 Micromonosporaceae bacterium
CCCGGGACTCCCGCCCGGCCCGCCGCGGCCTCCCTGTCGTACCGGATGGTCGGCGCCCCGTGGTCGGCTCATCGGACCGGCCCACCCGGCTCGACGGCGGCGACCGCCGAGGCCCGCACCGACAGGCCGGGCAGCCGGTGGTCGAGCGGGCGCACGGGCGCTCGCACGGTGGCGACCACGGTGTCCCCCTCGGTGCTGACCTCGATCTCCGCGCCACCCGGTGCGGTCCGCTGGCCCGCCCCGTAACCCTGCTCCCCTCGCGCAGCGGCCCTGGCCGCCTCGCGGGCGGCGTCCACGCACCGCAGTTTCGTCGTCACCGCGCTGACGGCGGTGAGGCCGACGAAGAGCAGCAGCATCAGCGCCGGCAGGCCGACCGCCAGCTCGGCGGTGACCGAGCCCCGGTCGCCGCCGCGCAGTCGCCGCCAGGTGCCGGGCAGGCGGCGACCGCCGGCAGGCACCGTACCCCTACCGCTGCGGGCCGGACGGATACCGGTCGATGTCCCACCGGTCCGCGACCGCCCCCACCCGCGCTGCTGGCGGGTGGGGACGAGCCGCGGGCGAGGCGTGCCTGGTCTCAACTCAGCGCCCGATCGATGATCGCGGCGAGGGCAGACTGCACCCGGCTGGAGGTGAGCACCTTCAGCAGCAGCCCGGCGAAGGCGACGGCGGCGAGGGTGCCGACCGCGTACTCCGCCGTGTTCATCCCGGCGTCGCCACGCAGCCGGGCGAGCCTGCGCACCAACTTGTGCATCGCGTACTCCTTCCTTCTCGACGGACCTGGCGGAACGTCGACGGGGTCTCACAGGACGTCACCGAGCACGGCGACGATCACCGGCACCAGGCCGGCGAGCACGAAGGCGGGCAGGAAGCACAGGCCAAGCGGCAGCACGATGAGGACGCCCGCGCGGCGGGCCGCCGCCTCGGTGGCCACCGCCCGGTCGGCGCGCAGGTCGTCGGCCACCCTGCTCAGCGCGCCGGCCAGCGCGGCACCACTGTCGTGGCTGCGCACGGCCGCCGTGATCAGACGCTCCGCCCCGGTCACCGGTGCCAGGTAGGCCCAGGCCTCATCGGGCGGTGCGCCCAACCGCATCGCTCGACCGACGCGGGCCAGGCGCTGCCCGAGCGGCCCGCCGAGTGTCCCGGCGACGGTGGTGGCCGCGTGGTCCACGGGCGCGCCGCAGCGCAACACGGCGGCGAGCAGGTCAGCGGCGAGCGGCAGGTCCGCGGCCTCGCGCTGACGCCGGGCGCGGACGGCGGCCGGCTCCAACCGCCGCAGTGCCCGCTCCACGCCCAATCCGGCCAGGCACCCGGCGAGGACGCCGACCCAGCCGCCAACCACCACCGCAACCGTGAGACCCGCCAGCCCGCCACCCAATCGGGTCACCGGCTGTGGCCGCCGCAGCCGGCCGCTCATCGCGCAACCCACCCGGCGAGCCACCGTGCTAGGACGCCCAGCCGCGTCGCCCGCCCGGCCACCGGCCGGGTACCCGCGAGCGGCCCGGGCCCGCCCGGTAAGTCCAGACGGATGATCCGGTCAGCCCACACCAGGCCCCCGACCTGGAGGGCGATCGCCCCCGCCGTGCAGCCCGCGCCGAGCGGCGTGTGCAGCAGCACGCGCAGGGGGTCGGCGCCGATCCCGTACCCGAGGGCGATGCCGGCGGCGGGAAGTGCAGCCAGCAGCCACGCCGTCGCCTGGGCCCCGGCCGCCTGGGCGGCCGCGACGGCTTTGATCCGGTCGGTGGCCCGCGCGTCCGCGGCCACCCGCTCGAGCAGGTCGGCGAGCGGGGCGCCGGTCCGGTCGGCCATCCGCCGGAGCGCATCGACCAGCCCGCCGAGTTGCCCGGCCCGCTCGGCGATGGAATCCGCGCCGAACGCGGCGCCGGCGCGCAGGTCAGCGGCGAGCGAGTACAGCGCGTCGAGCGCCCGGACCCGGGACTGTGCCGCCGCACGGTCGGCCCGGCGCCGATGCAGGATGCGCGCGATCACCAGGCAGTAGGCCGTCACGGCACCGCCAGCGACGGGTCCGCCCACCAGCGCCGCACCCCCGACGGCACCGCCGGCGCAGGCCACCATCACCAGCCACAGTGGTGGATGCCAGGCCAGCCGCCGGGCGGCCGGACCCGGGCTCGGCGACCGGCCGTCCCGGCGCGTGAGGCGCGCGAGCCGGCGGCGCACCCTACGTCCCCGGTTCGGCGGAGCAACCACAACGGCGGCCGCGACCAGGCAGCAGCCGGCCAACCACGAGGCCGCGGTCATGCCTGACCCCCGGTGAGCACGGCGGGCGCGGCCACGCCGCGCTCGACGAGCATCCGGGCCAGCCGAGGTGCCGCAGGTCCCGGGCCGGCGCCGTGCCGCCACGCCGGCACGGCGACCACGAAGCGTTCCGGACCGGCCGGCAGCAGCAGGCAGACCGAGTCGAGGATCCGCCCACCGGGGGTGCGCCTCAGGTGCAGCACGACCTGCACAGCGGCGGCCACCTGCGCGTGCAGAGCCGCGCGGGGCAAACCACCGAGCAGGCCGAGCGCCTCCAGCCTGGCAGGCACATCCGCCGGTGTGTTGGCATGTAGCGTGCCCGCACCGCCCTCATGCCCGGTATTCAGCGCGCCCAGCAGGTCCACCACCTCGCGGCCCCGGCACTCGCCCACCACGAGCCGGTCCGGTCGCATCCGCAACGCCTGCCGGACCAGTTCGGGGAGGCCGACCTCGCCGGCACCCTCCACGTTGGAGGTGCGCGCCTGCAGCGCCACCACGTGCGGGTGCAGCGGGCGCAGCTCCGCGGCGTCCTCCACGAGCACGATCCGCTCCACCGGCGGCACCAGTCCCAGGAGCGTCCCGAGCAGCGTGGTCTTGCCCGAACCCGTACCGCCGGTTACCACGTAAGCCAGCCGGGCCGCCACCACCGCAGCGAGCAGGTCGGCCACGGCCGGCGGGAAACAGCCGCGCTCGACCAGCTGGGCCAGCGTGAACGGACGCTGCCGGAAGGTGCGCAGGGACAGGTACGGCCCGGTGGTCGCGATGGGCGGCAGCACCGCGTGGAGGCGGGTGCCGTCCGGCAGCCGCGCGTCCACGTACGGCGAGCCGTCGTCCAGCCGGCGGCCGCAGGCGGCGGCGAGCCGCTGGGCGAGCCGGCGCACGTCGTCCGCGGTGCCGAGGGCGACCGGAACCCGGACGAGCCCGCGGCCCCGGTCGACCCACACCTCATTGCGGTTGACCAGGACGTCGGTCACCTCCGGGTCGGCGAGCAGCGGCGCGAGCGGACCGGCGCCGACCAAGTCGTTGCGCACCTCCTCGGCCAGGCGGAGCAGGGTCGCGTCGCCGAGCAACGCGACACCGGGCTCGGCGCGGACCGCGGAGACCACGGCCGCCGGGCTGGCGTCGATGTCGCCGGCGGCGAACCGGTGGCGCACCCGGCGGGCCAGGTCGGCCGGGGGTGCGGGCAGCTCGGCCCGCCAGTGGGGTCGCGGCGAGCCGGTCATGCCGCGGCCGGCCGCTCGGTGCGGAGGACATCGGAGAGGATGTGCCGGCACAACGCGGCGAGCGGCCCGCGGCCGGTGCCAGCCGGCGGCTCACCAAGCTCCAGCCCGCGCGCCAGACCAGGCTCCGGCCGCAGTGTGCCGGCCAGCGGCAGGCCGAGCGCCTGGGCCACGTCGGCAGCGGTGAGGTCGCTCGGCGCCGGACCGCGGACGACCACCGAGATGTGGGGGCAGTGTGGCGTCACCGTGGCGGCGACCCGGGCGGCCGCGGCGGCCGCCCGCAGCTCGGCCGGCACCACCAGCAGGACATGGTGGGCGGCCTGCAGCGCCACCACCGCCGCGTCGTCCAGCTGCCGCGGCAGGTCGACCACGACCAAATCGCGACCGCGCCGGCCGGCATCCATCGCGGTCGCCATCGACTCCGCCGCCGCGCCCAGCACGTCGCCGCGGTCCCAGGAGAGCACCACCAGCTCGCCGCGCCCCGGCAGCGCCTCGACCAGCGCGCTCGCATCCACCCGCCCGCTGGTGGCGCGCAGCGCGGGCCAGCGCAGCCCGTGCACGTCCTCCCAACCGAGCACCAGGTCAAGGCCACCGCCGAGCGGATCTGCGTCCACGAGCATGGTGCGCAGGCCGGTGCGTACGCCGGTGAGGGCGAGCGCGGCGGCGAGGACGCTGGCCCCTGCGCCGCCCCGGCCGCCGATCACCGCGACGACCCGGCCATCCCCGGCCGCATCGCGCCGGCTGTCGGCGAACCGGTCGACCAGCCAGGGCTCGGCCGCGGGCAGCATCGCCACGTGCTCCACGCCGAGCAGGCCGGCGTACTCCCAGGCGAGCGTCTCCGGGCTGGCCTCCGGCCGGATCTGCGGATCCGGTGGATCGGCGGGTACCGGCCGGTGGGAGTGGCCGACGAGGGCCGTCCTGGCCCGCGCGGGCAGCCGGGCCCGCAGGCACGCGGGCGCCTGGTCCAGCCCGATCAGCACCAGCGGCGCGGTCGCGTAGCGGGCCCGGGCGGCGACCGGATCGGGGGCCACGGCCGCTTCCGCGCAGCCCGCCGCGGCCAGCCTGAGCAGGTCTTCCAGCAGGTCCTCGTCGCTGGTCACGAGCAGTGGTAGCGGCGAGACGGCGGCACCCGTACGAGGTGGCATCGCTTCCTCCGGCATCGATCGGCGTTATGGCCAAGGTGCCGGTACGACAGCGGGAAACCAACCGCGGACTTCAAGATCTGTGGACAGCAGGGAGCGCTGTGGAGAACTGGTCCGGGCGCCACTTGATCTGGTATGGGAAGGGCCCACATCGGGCCCGGACACCCGCGGGCGCGGGGTGCATGAGCTGGGCTTCCACGGAGAAGACGACGACCCCCGCCGGGGGGAGACGGGGGTCGTCTGGGGG
>JADGHA010000010.1 GCA_019689695.1 Micromonosporaceae bacterium
GCAACGGGGCGGACATGCCGGGCAGCCTGCCCGCCGGCCCGACATGATCGGAAACGCGGGGCGAGGTTGCCTGTGGACAACCGGTAATCCACAGGCATGGTCAATACGAGAACCGCAGGTCGTGCAGGTTCAGCCCGTCGCGCCACCGGTTATTCCGCCGGCCCAGGTCGAGGGTGAGCTCCACCCCGGAGAGCACCTGGTAGCCGGCGGCGTGCAGGCACTGGATCGCCGACACGTTGCGGGAGGCCGGAGTGATCGTCAGGTACTTCAGGCCGCGCCGCTGCGCCTGCTCCGCGACGTGCGCGAGCAGCGCCCTGGCGATCCCCTGGCCCCGGTGCCGGGCGGCCACCACCACCGGCTGCACCTCGCCGGCGCGCCCCTTGAGCAGCAGCCCCACCAGCCCGACCACGCCGTCCTCGGCGTGGTCGGCCACCCACACTCCGGACAGGTCGATACGGGTCAGGTACTCCTCGAACTCGGCGCCCGGGTCGGCTCCGCCGAAACTCGGGTCGTCGTAGAGCTCCCGGTGGTGCTCGGTCAGCTCCACCCACAGCCGGCGGCACGCGCCGTGGTCGGTCGGCCGGTAGGGACGGACTGCTGCCAGCGTCATGTGCTCATCCTTACCCCAGTTTGAAGCGCTGCGATACCCGGACGCAGAATCGGCGCGTGGACCTGGCCTACCTGCGGGCGCACCCGCAGCACCTGCCGACCTTCCTGACCCACCAGCGGATCCGGGAGACGCCGGTGTCCGGCGGCAGCATCTGCACGGCCTCCCGGCTCACCCTCGACGACGGCAGCTCGGTCTTCATGAAGACCCTGCCCGACGCCGGGCCGGGCTTCTTCGCGGCCGAGGCGGCGGGCCTGACCTGGCTGCGCGGCGCGGGCGCGGTCCCGGTTCCCGAGCCGATCGCGGTGCTGGACGAGATGCTGGTCCTGGAGTGGGTCGACCCGGGCGAGCCGTCGCCGGCCGCCGCGGAGCGGTTCGGCCGCGAGCTGGCCGCCATGCATCGCGCCGGGGCACCCGCGTTCGGGGCGGAGTGGCCGGGCTACATCGGGCGGCTCCCGCTGGACAACACGCCTTCGCCGGGGCCGTGGCACGAGTGGTTCGCCGAGCGGCGGCTGCGCCCGTACCTGCGGATCTCGGCCGATCGCGGGGCACTGTCCGCAGCGGACGTCGCGCTGGTCGAGCGGCTGCTGTCCCGGATCGGGGAGTACGGCGGATCCGAGCCGCCCGCCCGTACTCACGGCGACCTGTGGCCGGGAAACCTGCTGTGGGCCGCCGACGGCCGGGTCTGGCTGGTCGACCCGGCGGCGCACGGCGGCCACCGGGAGACCGACCTGGCACTGCTCGCGCTGTTCGGGGGGGCGCCCCACCTGGACCGGATCCTCGCGGCCTACCGGGAGGTCTGGCCGCTGGCCGACGGCTGGCAGGAGCGGGTCCCGCTGCACCAGCTCTACCTGCTTCTGGTGCATACCGCCATGTTCGGTGCGGCGTACCGGGACTCTGTGATCTCCACGGTCCGCGCGGCCGGTTGACGCGCTACGGTCGACACATGGTTTCCGCGGGCGCCCTCGTCGACAGGTACGGGCGGGTCGCGACCGACCTGCGGGTGTCGCTGACCGATAGGTGCAATCTGCGCTGCTCGTACTGCATGCCGCCGGAGGGGCTGCCCTGGCTGCCCAGTGCGGAGATACTCACCGACGACGAAGTGATCCGGCTGGTGCGCATCGCCGTCGAGCAGCTCGGGATCACCGAGGTGCGGTTCACCGGCGGCGAGCCGCTGCTGCGACCCGGCCTGGCGAAGATCGTCGCTGCCGCCGCGCAGCTCTCCCCGCGTCCCACGCTGTCGGTCACCACGAACGGCATCGGGCTGGAGCGGCTCGCCGAGCCGCTGCGCGCGGCCGGACTGGACCGGGTCAACGTCTCCCTGGACACCCTGCAGCCCAGCCGGTTCGAACGGCTGGCCCACCGCCGCCGCCTGCCGGACGTGCTCGCCGGACTGGCCGCCGCGGCGTCCGCCGGACTCAACCCGGTCAAGCTCAACGCGGTCCTGCTCCGCGGCATCAACGACGACGAGGCGCCACAGCTGCTGCAGTTCGCCCTGACGCACGGCTACGAGCTGCGGTTCATCGAGCAGATGCCGCTGGACGCGCAGCACTCGTGGGACCGCGCCAGCATGGTCACCGCCGAGGAGATCCTGGCCGCGCTGCAGGCCGTGTTCACCCTCACCCCGGACCCGGCGGTACGCGGTGCCGCGCCGGCCGAGACCTGGCTGGTGGAGGGTCACCGCACACCGTCGGGCGCGCCCGCCAAGGTCGGCGTGATCGGCAGCGTGACCCGCCCGTTCTGCGGGGCCTGCGACCGCACCCGGCTCACCGCCGACGGGCAGGTGCGCAACTGCCTGTTCGCCCGGGAGGAGTCCGACCTGCGCGGGCCGATGCGCTCCGGCGCCACCGACGAGGAGCTGGCCGACCGCTGGCGGGCCGCGATGGCGAGCAAGGCGGCCGGGCACGGCATCGACGATCCCTCGTTCCTCCAGCCGGCCCGCCCGATGTCGGCGATCGGTGGGTGAGATGTCGCTGACTGTGCGCTACTTCGCCGGTGCGCGGGCCGCCGCGGGCACCACGGAGGAGACGCTCACCCTTCCCGCGGCCGCGTCCTCGCTCACCGATCTGCTGGACGAGCTGGCGGCACGGCACGGCCCGCAGCTGGCGAAGGTGCTCGCGGTGGCGAGCTTCCTGGTCGACGGCGCGGCCTGCCGGGACCGCGCGGCCCAGCTGCCGGACGGAGCCACTGTGGACGTCCTACCCCCGTTCGCCGGCGGGTGACCTTGCGGTTGGTGGTGTCTGCCGCGCTCGCGGCGGCGGTCTTCGGGCTGATCCATTTCTACCTGTGGTGGCGGCTGGTGCGCAGCACCACCCGCCCGGGGCGCTGGCGGCGCGCGGGCGCGGTGGCGGTGGTGGTGCTGGCGTTGCTGGTGCCGCTGGCCTTCTTCGGGTCCCGAACGGTGCACGGCCTTGCCTGGCCCGGGTACCTCTGGCTCGGCCTGATGTTCTACCTGCTCCTGGTGCTGCTGTTGCTGGAGCTGCCCATGCTGGTGCTCCGGCGCCTGCTCCGCCGACGTGCGCCCGCGGCGCCGGTGCCGGTTCCCGCCGCAGCGGTCACGGCCAGCGATGAGGCGGGCACCACCACGCCGCCGCCGGCGGGCAGCCCGGAGGGCGGGCCGGACGGCGCCGCAAAGCCGGCCGGATACTGCCCGGACCGGCGGCTGCTCCTCGCTCGGGGGGCGGCCATCTTCGCCGGGCTCACCGCGGCCGGCGTGACCGGGTACGGCGTGCACACCGCGGTCAGCCCGCCGAGGCTCAAGCGGGTACGCGTTTCGCTGTCCAAGCTGGATCGCCGGGCGGATGGGTACCGTATCGCGCTGGTCTCCGACATCCACCTCGGGCCGATGCGCGGCGCGCGCCAGGCGGAGCGGATCGTGGCCATGATCAACCAGCTCGACGCCCACCTCGTCGCGGTGGTCGGCGACCTGGTGGACGGCACCGTCGGTGAGCTCGGCGCGGCAGCCACGCCACTGCGTGAGCTGCGCAGCCGGGACGGCAGCTACTTCGTCACCGGCAACCACGAGTACTACTCGGGTTACCAGGAGTGGGTCGACGAGGTGGCGCGGCTCGGCATGCGGCCGTTGCGCAACGAGCGCGTCGAGCTGGCCGGTTTCGACCTGGCCGGGGTGAACGACCTCGGCGGCGAGGAGTTCGGCGACGGTCCGGACTTCGACCGCGCCCTGGACGGGCGGGACAGCTCGCGCCCGGTGATCCTGCTCGCGCACCAGCCGGTCCAGGTGCACGAGGCCGCCCGGCACGGCGTCGACCTGCAGCTGTCCGGCCACACCCATGGCGGGCAGATGTTCCCGATCCACCTGCTGGTGGGCCTGGAGCAGCCGGTCCGCAGCGGCCTGGCCACGGTCGACGGCACCCAGATCTACGTCACCAACGGTGCCGGCTTCTGGGGTCCGCCGCTACGGGTCGGCGCCGCCCCCGAGATCACACTCGTGGAGCTGCGCGCCGGCTGAGCCACCCGTCCCGCGCTCGTCCCGTCAGCCCGTCGGCACCCGGCTCGCACAGCCCGATCTCTCGGTTCGCGCACCCGTGCGGAGTGGGAAATATCGCTCCGGAGCTATCCGCATATGTCGCGATTTAGTCTTGGCGCGGCACGGGCGTGGCGCCGCACAAGCTTTCCTTTCGCGTGGCAGGATGCGGCGTGCCTTCGTTCAGGCTGCCACCGGACGCCGCGTCCGGTGCGGACCGCAAAGTCGCAGATCTGCATATCCACTCGAAGTACTCCCGGGCCTGCAGCCGCGACCTGGACCTACCGAACCTCGCGTGGTGGGCCCGGCGCAAGGGCATCACCCTGCTCGGCACCGGCGACTTCACCCATCCGGCCTGGTACGACCACCTGCGCCAGACGCTGCGCCCCGCCGAGCCCGGCCTGTACCGGCTCGACCCGCAGACGGAACGGGACGTCGCCCGCCGGCTGCCGCCGCGGCTGGCCAGCGCCGCGGAGACCGAGCCGGTCCGCTTCCTGCTCTCCGTGGAGATCTCGACGATCTACAAGCGGGACGGCCGGACCCGCAAGGTGCATCACCTGATCTACCTGCCCGACCTGGCCGCGGTGGAGCGGTTCAACACCCGGCTGGGACGGGTGGGCAACCTGGCCGCCGACGGCCGGCCGATCCTCGGCCTGGACTCGCGCGACCTGCTCGAGATCACGCTCGAGGCGAGCCCGGACGGCTATCTTGTGCCGGCACACATCTGGACGCCCTGGTTCTCCGCCCTCGGGTCCAAGTCCGGCTTCGACGCGATCGCCGACTGCTACGCCGACCTGGCCGAGCACATCTTCGCGGTGGAGACCGGGCTCTCCTCCGACCCGGAGATGAACTGGCGGGTGTCCTCTCTGGACTCCTACCAGCTGGTGTCCAACTCGGACGCACACTCGCTGCCCGCGCTCGGCCGGGAGGCGACGCTGCTGGACACCACACTGGACTATTTCGCGGTACGCGAGGCGCTGCGCACCGGCGACGGGCTGGCCGGCACCATCGAGTTCTTCCCGGAGGAGGGCAAGTACCACGCCGACGGCCACCGGGCCTGCGGGGTCAACTGGCAGCCGCGGCAGACCCGAGCCGCGGGCGGGAAGTGCCCGGAGTGCGGCCGCCCGCTCACCGTTGGCGTGCTCAGCCGGGTCGAGGACCTCGCCGACCGGCCGGAGGGCGCCCCGCCGCCGCGCGCCAAGAGCGTCATCCACCTGGTGCAGCTGCCCCAGGTACTGGGCGAGATCCACCGTGTCGGGCCCCGGTCGAAGACGGTCGAGGGGCAGGTCAACGCGCTGGTCGCCGCGCTCGGGCCGGAGCTTGAGATCCTGGTCCGCACCCCGCTGGACGAGGTCGGCAGGGTGGGCGGCGAGCTGCTCGCCGAGGCGCTGCGCCGGCTGCGGCACGGGGAGGTGCGCCGCACACCGGGCTACGACGGGGAGTACGGGGTGATCCGGCTCTTCGACGAGGCCGAGCTGACGACCGGCGGGGCCGCGGCCGGCGACGCGCTGTTCGACATCCCGGCACCCAGGCGGCGGGCCACGAGGGCGGCGGCGAGGGAGCGGGCCGCGGCGGGGAGCGAGCCGGCTGCGGCGAGGGAGCCGGTCGCGGCGGGGAGCGAGCCGGCTGCGGCGGCGCACCAACCGGCCGCGACGCAGCCGGCCCGGCGTACGGCAAAGAAGAAGGCTGAGCCGGTGGTGCCGCCGCCGATCACGGCGCCGCCCTCCCCGCACGAGCCGTTCGAACCCATGCTCGCCGGCATGGAGGAGGTGGGCACCGGCCTGCTGGACCGGCTGGACGCGATGCAGCGGGTGGCCGCGTCCGCGCCCGGCGGCCCGCTGCTCATCGTCGCCGGCCCGGGCACCGGCAAGACCCGCACGCTCACCCACCGCATCGCGTACCTCTGCGCCGAGCTGGGCATATTCCCCGAACAGTGCCTGGCCATCACGTTCACCCGGCGGGCCGCCGAGGAGCTGCGGGCCCGGCTGGAGGGCTTGCTCGGCCCGGTGGCCGCCGAGGTCACCGTGGCCACCTTCCACGCGCTCGGGCTGACCATCCTGCGGGAGAACGCGGCCGCCGCCGGGTTGCCGGAAGAGTTCCGCATCGCCGACGAGGCCGAGCGGGAAGCCGCCCGCGCCGAGGCCGGCGAGGACCGGGCGGCGTACCTGAAGCTCCTGCGGGCCGCCGACCTGGTGGACGTGGACGAGCTGGTCACGCTGCCGCTGGAGCTGCTGCGGGACGACCCGGCGCTGGTCGAGCGGTACCGGGCCCGCTGGCCGTGGGTCTTCGTGGACGAGTACCAGGACGTGGACCCGACGCAGTACGAGCTGCTGCGTCTGCTCTGCCCGCCGGACGGCAACATCTGCGCGATCGGCGACCCGGACCAGGCGATCTACTCGTTCCGGGGCGCGGACGTGTCGTTCTTCCTGCGCTTCGCCGAGGACTTCACCGACGCCCGGGTGGTGCGGCTGACCCGCAACTACCGCTCCACCGCACCGATCCTGGCCGCCGCGGTGCAGGCGATCGCCCCGTCCACTCTGGTGCGTGGCCGGCGGCTGGATCCGGCCCGGGTGGACCCGGAGGCTCCCCTGGTCGGGCGCTACTACGCCGCCTCGGTGGCGGACGAGGCCGACTTCGTCGTGCGTACCGTGGACGAGCTGGTCGGCGGGGTGTCGCTCGGGTCGCTGGACTCGGGTCGGGTGGACGGCCGCGCGGTGGCGCCGGCCGCGGTGTCCTTCTCCGACATCGCCGTGCTCTACCGCACCGACGCTCAGGCGGCGGCCATTGTGGACGCGTTGTCCAGGGCCGGCATCCCGGTGCAGAAGCGCTCGCACGACCGGCTGCGCGACCGGCCGGGGGTGGCGGCGATCGCGCGCGAGCTGCGCCTCGCCGGCGGCCTGGGCGGGTCGACCGCGGCCCGGGTGCGGGTGGCCGGCCAGGTGCTGGCCCAGCGGTACGCCACACCGTCGCTTTCGGACCCGGCCGAGGCGGTCAGCGCGGAGGACATCTGGGCCGCAGTGGATCTGCTCACCCCACTCGCCCTGCGCTGCGGTGACGACCTGGAACGCTTCCTCGGGGAGCTGGCCACCGGCGCGGAGGTGGACGCGCTCGACCCGCGAGCCGAGGCGGTCACGCTGCTCACGCTGCACGCGGCGAAGGGCCTGGAGTTCCCTGTCGTGTTCCTGGTCGGTTGCGAAGACGGGCTGCTCCCGCTGCAGTTGCCGGGCGCCGCGGAGCGCGACGACGAGATCGCCGAGGAGCGGCGGCTGTTCTTCGTCGGGCTGACCCGGGCCCAGCAGCGGCTGTACGTCAGCCACGCCAGCCGCCGCTTCCGCCACGGCGCGGAGCGCCAGATGCGGCCGAGCCGGTTCCTCGACGCCATCGACGCGGGACTGTTCGAGCGCCTCGGCGACGCCGGCCCGCGCCGCCCACGCGACCGCCAGCTCCGCCTGCTCTGACCCCCTCGTTGATCACGGGTGAGCGGCACCAGCTGTCCGCCTCGCCGCTACCTGCCTCGCGATCAACGAGGGGGTGGACAGGCTACCGGTGTTTCTTCTTGATGAGGATCGGTGCCGAAGCCGCCGAGGCCGGCTCGTAGCCGGGGGCGCTGGCGGTCACCACCACCCTGATCTCGTGGCCCGCGTCGGCCGGCTTCACGAGGTAGATCGGCAGGACCGCGTGCCGGATGTCGACCCCGTCGCGCTGCCACTGGTAGCTGAACCTCGCGCCGTCCACCGACCACTCGCCGGGTAGGCCGATGAGCACCACGTCCAGCAGCGAGATGATGCGCGGCGGCTGGACGTTCCTGATCGGCGCCGGGCCGACGAGCTGGCCGACGCCCCAGTGCGCCGTGGTCTGGTAGCCCAGGCCGGTCGGGTCGGCCCAGTTGTGGATCGCCGTACGCGTCCCGCCGGTCGCGTCGTTGACCTGGAAGTCCAGGCCGTGGAACGTGCCGAGGCCGCCCTTGTCGAGCAGGTTGATCGCCGCCTCCACGAGGTAGCCGCCCTCGGTCCGGGCGGTGGCCGACCGCAGGCGCGCCGCCTGGGCGGCCTCGTCGCCCGTGCCGAACGACGTGACGTTGTCCGCGTTGATGCGGATCTGGGTGTCCTCGGGGCGGTAGGCGCCGTTCTTGGCGTTGCCGGCATCCACGTAGATCTCCACCGAGTCCTGCACCCAGGGATCGGACCCGGAGAGGTCGATCACCGGGTCGGCCACCTCGGCGAGGACGTAGAGCGTGTCGTCCCGCCAGAGGGTGCGGACCGTCGCCACCGCGCCGCCATCGCCCTGGATGGTCTTGGCGGTGGTCACCGCGTTCGCGTCGGCCCACGCCGGGTCGATCGAGCCGTCGATCGTCACCTCGGTACGGGCCTGCCTGACCTCCAGGTAGGACAGCTCCTCAACCAGGGTGAGCGTGCCGGTGGTGCCCGGGCTGTTCCAGCCCGCCGTGGCCGCACCGTCGGTGGCCCGGACGTCCAGGGCCAGCGTGTCGCCCAGTGCGGCATCGGTGAGCGGTAGGTGCGCCACCACGGCGTACCCGCCGTCGCGGGCGGCGACCACGGCGCGGGCGCCACCGGTGGTGGACCCGTCGCGGCCCACGACGTACGTGACGCCGTCGAGCTCGAAGGTCACCGCGTCCGTGGGCTCGACGTCGCCGTCGGTGACGGAGACGTACGCGGTCAGGTGGTCCGGCGCCCAGCGCAGCTGGAATCCGGCCATCTCCTCGATGGGATGCAGCGGCAGCTTGGACCACTCCGGCGAGCTCGTCGCGGCCGCGTCCAGGGCGACGCTGCCCGCGAACACGTTGGCCGTGCGCAGCCGGGGCGGCAGATCCTGCCCGCCGACCGCGCCGTAGTAGGCCGGCTTCGCCTGCAGCGCGTCGTTGAAGATGAGCGGCGCGCCGCTGCCCGACCGCCAGCTGCGGCCGTCGACCAGGCCCCACACGGTGACGGAGAACAGGTCGTCGGCGTGCTCCCGGAAGACGTTGAACGCGTCCCGGTAGTAGTAGCCCTGGTCGATGAGCAGCGCCTGGCTGACCGGCGTGCCCGTCGGTACGTCGAACTCGGTCACCGCCTGCTTGACCGGCAGGTCCTCGAACGCCTCGAACGCGTCGGCGAGGGCCGAGACCGGCATGGTGAGGTTGACGTGGAACTGGTGCCCGACGCCGTCGACCGGCACCCCGCGCGCCAGCAGCCGTTCCACCAGGGCGTGGTAGCGCGCCCGCTTTCCGGACTGCTCGGTGTTGTAGTCATTGATGAACAGGGTGACCGGGTGGGTCACGCCTTCGGCCGCGTAGACGTTGTTGAACGCCTCGTTCGCGTACTGGAAGGCGAGGTCGATGTACTGCTCGCCGAGAACGTTGTACCAGTTGCTGCGGCGCAGGCCGTCGGCGAAGTCGCCGGAGTCGGCGACCACCTCGTTGACCACGTCCCAGGCGACCAGCGGGTTGGTGTCGCTGCCGAAGCGGCCGTAGGTGCTGCTCAGGTACTCGGCGATGGAGAAGATGTGCGTCCGCAGCCGGTCACGCAGGATCTGCTGGTCGGCCGGTGAGTTGGTCAACGGCTCGCCGGCGTCGTTCTGGAAGAACCAGGCCGGGGTCTGGTTGTGCCAGACCAGCACGTGGCCGTAGACCCGCAGGTGGTTCTCCTGGGCGAACCGCATGATCGCGTCGGCCTGCTCGTGCGGGGCGAACTCGCGATCCGCGTTGTACCAGGCCTCCGGCTTCATGTGGTTCTCCGCCGTGACCTGGTTGAAGTGGCGCAGCAGCAGCTGCGACGGCGCGCCGACGGTCTCGCGGCTGTCGATCGCGACGCCGAGCGGGAAGTCGACGGTCTCGTGGATGCCGGTGAGGTCCTCGATGACCGGGGGCTCGGGCACCCGTACGACGATGTCGTCGACGAGGAAGTCGCTGGTGTTGCCGGTGGCGCCGCCCAGGTACTGGGTCTCGAAGTACAGGAACGCGCTGTCCGCGACGGGCATCGTGAACTTCGCCGTCACCTCGGTCCACCCGGTGTTGGTGACGTTCTCGAACTGGGCGAGCGTGCTGAACGACTGGCTGCCGCCGGTGCTGCTCTGCAGGCTCAGCCAGATCTCGTCGGTCGGCTGGCCCTCGGCGAACCGCAGCCATGCGGAGAGCTCATACGTCGCGCCGCCCTCGACCAGGCCGGTGATGTCGTGCCCGATGCCCGCGCCCTGGTTCGCCCGGTTGGTCACCAACGCGGCCGCCGCGCCGCCATGCGCCACGCTGCTCAGCTCCAGGGTCGGTGCCCCCTGGCCGCCGTCACGCGGCACCCAGCCGTCCAGCCCGTCCTCGAAGTCGGTGTCGATGACGACGGTGCCCGGCTCCGGGCCGCCGCCGTTACCGGCCGGCGCGGTGATGAGGATGTCGTCGACGATGAGCGTGTACGGCGCGGCGAGGTTGTCACTGCCGATGTAGATCTGGAACTGGGCCGGGTCGGTGCCGTCGTCCGGGGCGGTCCAGCTGCCGGTGATGGTGGTCCAGCCAGCCGCGTTGACGGGGGTGTTCCCGATCCAGGTGAAGGCCGGCTTGGCGACGAAGCGCACGCCCGGGGTGCCGGCGGTGCCGTCCGCCAGGCGCGCCCGCATGGACAGGGTGTATGTGGTGCCGGGCCGGAAGATGCCCGCGGGGGACTGGATGCCCTCGAAGTCGTTGTCGCGGTCGACGATGCGTAGCGCCTTGCCGCCCTCGGCCAGGTCGACGACGTCCAGGGTGACGTCGCCGCTCTGGGTCCAGGTGCCGGTGGTGCCGTCCTCGAAGTCGACGGCGCTGACCGTGACCGCATCCGCCGCGGAGGCGGCGGGGGCCAGGCCGACCCCGGCGACCAATCCGCCGGCGGCCAGGCACAGCGCGGCGCCGGCCCGGGCCAGGCGCGACCGCAGGGACAGCGTTCGGGTAGCACCGCTCAGACGTTGCGGATACCCATATCTCGGGCGCATCGGGCTGCTCCTCGGATCGAGCGAATGGGCGTGCCAACGCCCGGCGGGACCCGGCGCCAGGTGATGGAGACGGCCGCATCTTATATGTGCCCGGTGTGGCCGTCGAGATGGACGCGCGTCACCGGACGGCCACCGGCGGGGCGCGACCGCTACATTGCCGCGAGGGTGAGAAGAAAGCCGGCCACGAGGGCCGGGCCGAACGGCAGCGGGGTGTCCCGGCGGACCCGGCCGGTGGCCAGCAGGCCGAGCGCGGCCACTCCGCCGAGCAGCACCGGCAGCACGCCGCCGAGCAGCACGGCGGGCCACCCCACCCAGCCCAGCGGGGCGGCCAGGACCGCGGCCAGCTTCACGTCGCCGAAGCCGAGCGCACTGCCCGGCAGGACGGCGAGCAGGCCGTACGCGGCGCCGAGCGCGCCGGCTGCGGCCAGCGCCCGCAGCAGGGGCGCCGGGTCGCCGGCCGCCACCGCGGCGCCGGCGAGCAGGGCGGCCACCACGGCGCCGGCGGGGAGCACCAGCAGGTCCGGCAGGCGTAGCGTGGCCAGGTCGACCGCCGCGAGCAGCACGCCGGCCAGCGCCAGGATCAGCAGTACGGCCAGCAGCAGCGCCCGTTCGATGCCGCTGGCGGCGGGATGCCCGGCCGCGGCGCGGGCGGCGACCAGCCCGGTGAGGCCGGCGATGACCGCCATCGTGGGGGTACGGGGGCCCAGCTGGCAGGCACACCCGCGGCAGCGGGAGCCCAGCCAGCCGGCCAGGCCCGCCGGGAACGGCCAGGCGCAGCGCCCGCACGCCTGCCGGGGCTGCGCGCCGGCAGGGACTGAGAGCCGGTACGTGACGCGTGGCAGCATGGCGCCGACCGCCGCGCCGGCCACCGCGCACGCCAGCGGTTGGATGGCTCCGGGCACCTGGGCAGGCTAGGCCGGCGGGCGCCTCCGCTCGGTCACGATGTCGACAGGCGGCGGGGGATCACAGGCGGATTGGCGCTCTGCCCGGGCAACCGTCACGCTACGGTGCTTGAGGTACGCCGGCTACGGTGCTGGGAGGTACGCCGCGCCCGAACGAGGGCTGGCCCGTGTGCACGTTGGAGGAGCCCGATGTCGACCTACGGAGGCCGGCCCGCGGACCGGTACGGTCAGCCGTCCGACCCGTGGGGCGAACCTGAGCGGTGGGGCGGCGGCCCTGCGGAGCAGGACCAGTCACCGGGCTACGACCAGTGGGGATATGGCCAACCGGGCTACGGCGCCGCGAACGGCAACCCTCCGGAGCACGCGACCGGCTACGGCGACGGCGGATACCGCGACGGCGGGTATGCAGGCGCCGGGTACAGCGGCGGGGCATACGGCGGCACCGAGTACGGCGGTGGGGTGTACCGCGGCACGGAGTACGGCGGCACGGAGTACGGCGGTGGGGTGTACCGCGGCACCGAGTACGGCGCATCGGCGTACCCCGCCTACAGCGACGCCGAGCCGGAGCCGCCCCAGCGCAGCTCGACCAGGCTGCTTGCGGTCATCGTCGCGGCGCTCGCGGTGCTGCTCCTCGCCGGCGGGGCGACCGCGTACCTGGTGACCCGGGGGGACAACGAGGAGCCCACGGCGGCGCCGAGCGCCGCGGCGTCCGGGTCGAAAGGCGAGGCCGCCGGCGCACAGGCGACGCCGGAGGCCGGGCAGAGCGGAACGCCGGCACCCGGGTCGTCGACCGAGCCGAGGTTCGCGGCCGTCGGCCAGTGCCTGGTGAACGACGGCACCGACGCCCAGCCCGCGATGCGGATCGTGGCCTGCGGTCCCGGCACCTACCAGGTGCTCGCCCGGTTCGACGGCACCATCGACTACGCCGGCAAGTGCGGCAAGGTCAAGGGCTACAAGTTCCACTACTACTTCGACGCGGAGCTGAATGAGCTCGACTACGTGCTCTGCCTCAAGAAGCGCTAGCGGTATCTAGCGCTGTCTAGCGCAAAAACTAGAGCCGACACGCCGATCGCGGAATCTACGCCTTTCTACCCCCTGAGCTAGACGGCCCGATACGGTGCGAGACGTGGACCCCGTTCGCAACCCCTACGCGCCCGGGGCCGGGCAGCGTCCACCCGAGCTTGCCGGCCGCAGCCGCGAGCTGGAGATGTTCGACGTGGTGCTGGAGCGGGTCGCCCGCGCCCGCCCGGAGCGCAGCCTGGTGCTCACCGGCCTGCGCGGCGTGGGCAAGACCGTGCTGCTCAACACCCTGCGGTCGCAGGCCATCGGCCGGCTCTGGGGCACCGGCAAGATAGAGGCGCGGCCGGACCAGTCGCTGCGCCGGCCGGTCGCGGCGGCCCTGCACATGGCGATCCGGGAGATCGCCCCGCACCACCGGGCCCCGGACCGCATCGACGAGTTCCTCGCCGTGCTCAAGGCCTTCGCGCTGCGCTCCAATGCGGCCGGCGCCAAGCTGCGCGATCGCTGGCAGCCCGGCATCGACGTGCCGGCGGCGACCGGCCGGGCGGACTCCGGCGACATCGAGATCGACCTGGTCGAGCTGTTCACCGACGCGGCGAGCGTGGCCACCGACGTGGGCACCGGCATCGCGCTGTTCATCGACGAGATGCAGGACCTGGGCGGGGCGGATGTCTCCGCGCTCTGCGCCGCCTGCCATGAGCTGTCCCAGCTCGGCGCCCCGCTGATCGTGGTCGGCGCCGGGCTGCCGCACCTGCCCGCCGTCCTGTCCGCGGCCAAGTCCTACTCGGAGCGGCTGTTCCGCTACCAGCGCATCGACCGCCTCGACCGGATCGCCGCCGACCAGGCGCTGTGCGCGCCGGCGGCGCGCGAGGGCGTCGAGTACGAAGCGAAGGCGCTGGACCTGCTCTACGAAATGTCCGGCGGCTACCCGTACTTCGTGCAGGCGTACGGCAAGGCGACCTGGGACCACGCGCCGGCGAGCCCGATCACCGCGTCGGACGTCCGGGTCGCCGCGCCGGAGGCCGAGGCGGAGCTGGCGGTCGGCTTCTTCGGCTCCCGGTACGAGCGGGCCACCCCGGCCGAGCGGGAGTACATGCGCGCGATGGCCGCGGCCGGCGCGGAGCGGGCCGACGAGGCCGACGGCGGCGGGGCGGTGCCGACCGCGGAGATCGCCCGCGCTCTGGGCCGCAAGCCGGCCAGCCTCTCCCCGGCCCGGGACGCCCTGATCAAGAAGGGGCTGATCTACTCCGGCGAGCGGGGCACGGTGGCCTTCACCGTCCCGCACTTCGGCAAGTACCTGCGCACCCAGCCCTCCTGACCCCGGCGCCAGCCCGCTGCCCCCGCGCATGGATCTCGCGCGCTCGGGTAAGCCGCACCCGTGAGACCTCTGCGTACGGCCGCCCGCGGCATGCTCGGCACGATCTTCGTGGTCAGCGGTGCCCGGTCGGTGGCCAGACCCGACGACCAGGTGTCGCAGGCGAAGCCGGTCACCGACCGGCTCACGCCCGTGCTGGAGAAGACGAGCTCCGGGATGCCGGCCGACACCCGCACCCTGATCCAGGTCAACGGCGCCGCTCAGCTCGCCGGCGGCCTGCTGCTGGTCAGCCGGGCCCACCGCCCGGCGGCCGCCGCGCTGGCCCTGTCTCTGATCCCCACCACGCTCGCCGGCCATCCGTTCTGGACGGAGCATGACCCCGAGCGCCGGCGGGCCCACCAGATCCACTTCCTGAAGAACCTGGGCCTGTTCGGCGGGCTGCTGGTCGCCGCTCTCGACACCGAGGGCCGGCCCGGCATGGCGTGGCGGGGCGGGCACCTGGTGCGGCACGCCCGGGACTCGGCGAGGCGGCAGGTGAAGTCGACGAGGCGGCAAATGAGCATGGCACGGCGGCAGGTCCGGATGGCGCGGCGCATCGCACGGCGGCAGCCGAGAATTGCCCGACGGGCGGCCCGGATCGGCCATTTCATGGGGACCGTCCGCGGCCGGCTGCCCGTCTGACTCCACAGTGGACGGCAGCCGTGGCGGAGGGCACCCGCCATTTCGGATAGTGATGACCGAACCACCCGAACGCACTGTGATGGGCCCAACCACATGGAAATGTCGCGAAGCAATGTGGGATCGGACACGTTCGGGTAACGCAGGAGGTTCCGGGTGGCAGGCCGTTCTAGTCTCCTGAGTGGACCTGGACGGGACGTACGACAGCGCTACGGGGGTGGCTACGCCATGCCGGCGACCGTCGCTGGACGGGACAGCCGCCTTGCCCGGGGCCATCGCGTCACTCGTGGGATCGATCGGCGCACGATCGTCCGGATCGGCATTGTGGTCGGCGCCGCCGTGCTGGCGGTGCTGGCTGTTCGCGTGTTCGGGCGGCCGTACAGCTTCTTCGATCTGAAGATCTACCACGGCGCGGTGAGCTGGTGGGTGGGCGGCGGAGACCTGTACCAGTACATCGCCCCTGGCCTGACCCTCGGCTTCACGTACCCCCCGTTCGCGGCCCTGGTGATGCTGCCCATGGTCGAGCTGTCCGACACCGCGGCCGGCTGGGTCAACCTGGTGGTCAGCCTGGCCGCCCTGGCCGGGGTGCTGGTCGCGGTGCTGGTGCCGATCGCCGACCGGTACGGCTGGCCGCGCTGGTTCGTGGTGGCGCTGGCCGTGCCACTGGCCGGCGCGCTCGAGCCCAGCCGGGAGACGCTCGGCTTCGGGCAGGTGAACCTGCTGCTCTTCGCGCTGGTCATGGCCGATCTGGTGGCCCTGCGCTGGCAGGGGCGCCGCTCCACGCGCATCGCCGGGCGAGGCCGGCCGACCGCGAACTCGCCGTCCGGGAGCGCGGCCCTGGCCCGGTTCTGGCGCAGCGGAGCCTGGGCCGGTGCCGGCACCGGCCTGGCCACCGCGATCAAGCTGACCCCGGCGATGTTCATCGTCTACCTGGTCGTGACCAGACAGTGGCGGGCCGCGATGACCGCGCTGGGCACCGCGCTCGGCGTCACCGTGCTCACCTTCGCGGTCGCCGGCCGCGAGTCGGCCACCTACTTCATCAGCGTGCTCTGGCAGACAGACCGGGTCGGCACGCAGGACATGACGCCCAACCAGTCACTGGCCGGGGTGCTGGCCCGGATGTACGACTCGGCCGACGCGCCGACCCTGCTCTGGCTGACCTTCTCGCTGGTGGTCGTCGTGGTCGGCCTGTCCCGCGCGGCCACCGCACACGCCGAGGGCGACGAGCTGGCCGCGTTCACCCTGGTCGGGCTGACCGCGAACGTGGTCAGCCCGATCTCCTGGACGCACCACCTGGTCTTCGTCATCCCGGCGATCATCGTGCTGGCCGACCTGGCGCTGCGCCGCCGCGCGGCGAGCCGGGGCCTGGCCCAGCGAGGGGCCAGCGCCGGCGTGGCCGCCGCCCAGGGGTTGGCGATCGGGCTGCGCACGCCCATCTGGTTCCCCATGCTCACCGGCCTGCGGCACGCCTGCGCCGCCACCGGGCTGTACGTGCTGTTCCTGGTCTCGCCGATCTGGTTCTACGAGCACCGGCTGCCGGAGACCTCGCACTACGCGGACGGGCTGTGGGGCGTGCTGATGGAGAACTCCTTCGCCCTCGTGCTGATCGTGCTGGTGGTCCTGCTGCCGTGGCGGCCCGGCGCGGAGCCCGCTTTCTACCCCGAGCCCGGCCTTCGTCGCGCGCGCCCGGCGCCCGTCACCCGCTAGCGGTGTGCTGTCCGAAGAGGAGCGGCCCCGCCCGCGGCCTCAGGGACAGTTGACCCACTCTTCGGTGCCGTCGGCGAACACCTGCCGCTTCCACACCGGCAGCCGCGCCTTGACCTCGTCAACCAGCCGGGCGCAGGCGGCGAACGCCGCCGCGCGGTGCGCCGTGGCGACGGCCGCGGCGAGGGCCACGTCGCCGATGTCGAGCTTGCCGACCCGGTGCGACACCGCCACCGCGTAGACCTCCGGGTCCGCGGCGACCTCCGCGGCCACCTCCCGGAGTACCTGCTCCGCACTGGGGTGCGCCTCGTACTCCAAAAGGGTGACCGCCCGGCCGTGGTCGTGGTCGCGGACCACCCCGGCGAACGACACCACCGCGCCCGCCCGCGAGTCGGCCACCGCGCGCTCGTGTGCGGCCACGTCCAGCGCATCGGTGGTCACCGCGACAATCACGGTCGCTCTCCGTTCATCAACGGCAACGGTACTAGCGGTACCGAGTCGCCGGCCTGTCCCGTCGTGCGCGGGCGGATGACCGCGAAGCCGGCCGCCTGGGCCAGACCGCGCAGCATGGCGGAGCCGGCGTGTTTCAGGGGGTACGCCCGGCCGTCCTCGCCGAACCGCACCAGCGCCAGGTGGGTGTGGTCCCCCCGGCCGGGGATCGGCTCGCCGAGCGTGACCGTTGTGGTGCGGGGCGGCCGCCGGCCCTGCATGCCGGCGAGCAGCGGCTCGACCAGCGACACCAGGGCGACCACCGCCGACTGCGGGTTGCCCGGCAGCCCGGCCAGGAAGGTCTCCCCGACCCTGGCGAGCAGCATCGGAAAGCCCGGGCGGACCGCGACCGTGTTCACCACGTACCGGGCACCGAGCGCCTCCAGCGCCGGGTGGAGGTGGTCGACCGGCCCGTGCATGGTCCCGCCGGTGGTGCAGACCAGGTCGGCGCCGCTCGCGATGGCCTGGCGCAACGCGTCGAGGTGTGCCTCCAGGGTGTCCTCGACCGGCCCGATGCTGTGCTCCACCGTGGCACCGAAGCGGCGCAGCCAGCCGGGGACCGCCGGCCCGAGCGCGTCGCGCACCCGCCCGGCGGCGGGCGGCCCGGCGGTGAGCAGCTCGTCGCCGAAGACCAGCAGGGCGGCCCGCAGTGGCGGCCGGGCGCGCAGCGTGTCGTACCCGCAGGCGGCGGCGAGGCCGACCACTGCCGGCGTCACCGGGGTCCCGTCCGGGAGCAGCTCCTCGCCTTTGTCCGCCTCCTCGCCCGGCTCCCGCCATTCCCGCTGCTCGCGCGGCACGCCGGTGACCATGTCACCGTCGCGAGTGGACTCCTCAACCCGGACCACCGCGGTCGTCCCGTCCGGCACCATCGCGCCGGTGGCGATCTCCACCGCGGTGCCGTCCTCGACCAGCGCCGGCGGGGTGCCGCCGGCGAACACCCGCCCGACGATCCGCCACGGCGGCGCGCCACGCACCGCCCATCCATCCACACTGGAGGTCGGGAACGCCGGCAGGTCGGTCAGCGTGACCAGCGGCTCGGCCAGGGTGTGCCCGTCCGCCCGGGCGAGCGGCACGTCGATCGGTTCCCGGGCCACCGCGACCCCGGCGGCGTACGCCGCGGCGCGCGCTTCGGCCCAGTCCACCGCCTTGCCCTCGTGGCTCACCGGCCCAGCCTAACCCGCGGCGTGGTCTCCGCCGGCCAGTTGATCTACCGCATGGGCGAGGATCGGCCCGAGCACCGCGAGCCCGTCCTTGGCACCGCCCGTCGAACCGGGCAAATTGACGACGAGCGTCCGCCCCGCCACGCCGGCCAGACCCCGGGAGAGCGCCGCCGTCGGCACCTTCTCCCGCCCGTACGCCCGGATCGCCTCCGCGATGCCCGGGATCTCATAGTCCAGCACCTCGCGGGTGACGTCCGGCGTGCGGTCGGTGGGGGTGATGCCGGTGCCCCCGCTGGTGAGCACCACCTCCACCCCGTCGGCAATGGCGGCCCGCAGCGCGGTGGCGACCGGCTCGCCGTCGGGCACCACCACCGGGTCCGGCGTCTCGAAGCCGAGCGAACGCAGGCCCTCGACGAGCAACGGCCCGCTGGTGTCGGCGTACACCCCGGCGGCGGCCCGATTGGACGCGACGATGACCCGCGCTCTCACCGCCGGTCCTCCGGGCGTACCCACTCGCCGGTCTTGCCGCCTTCCTTGCGCAGCACGCGTACCCCCTCGATGGAGGCGGCGGGGTCGACGGCCTTGACCATGTCGATCATGGCGAGCCCGGCGGCGGCCACCGAGGTCAGCGCCTCCATCTCCACGCCCGTCCGGTCGGCGGTCTTGACCGTCGCGGTGATCTCCACGCTCGACTCCCGCACGTCCAGGTCCACGGTGACGGAATGCACCGCGATCGGATGGCACAGCGGGACGAGATCCGGCGTGCGCTTGGCCGCCATGATCCCGGCGAGCCGGGCGACCGCGAGCGCGTCGCCCTTGGGGAGGGCATCGGCTTGGAGGAGCGCGATGACCTCGGGGGTGGTGACGACCCGACCGGCGGCGACCGCCCGGCGCACGGTCACCGCCTTGCCGGAGACGTCGACCATCCGCGCCGCGCCGGCCTCGTCCACATGGGTCAGCCGTCTGGAGTCACTCACGCGGCAAGCCTATGCGGCGGGCGAGCCGCCGGGTCAACGCAGGCTGGGTGGAGCGTGGCCGGAAACCGACGAGGACCCAATCACCCGGCCGTAGCTGCTGGACGCGCTCGTGCCGGCCCGGCGACAACCGTGCCGGCACGGCGTCCCGCTCCCGGTCGGGGAGTGGCTCACAGCCGATCGGGACGCCCGGCCCGGACAACGGCGGGTAGGGGGACCCGTTGACCGGTCCCAGAACCCCTGACGTCCCGATCGGCACGACGCGAAGCTAGGAGGCGGGCCGACAAAAAGTCGATAAGAAATCGACAGCCGTCCGCATTACGGGAGGGCACCGGCCGACGCGGGCTGTACGGCGGGGTACAGCGCGGTGGCCTCGGCCCGGGCGGCCGCGGCAGCGATGTGGTCACCCGCGGCCTCGTGGATCTCCGCCATGAGGTCGAACGCTTGGGCCTGGTGGACAACCGCGCCGATCCGCCGGGAGTCATCAAGTGCCTCCTCGGCCAACTGCTTCGCCGGCCTCAACTCACCCTGGGCCAGCCGTACGGCAGCCGTGGTGGACGAGGCGACAATCTTGGTCAGCGGCTCGAGCAACAGTCCCCAGCGGCTCTGGATCCTGGCCGCTAGACGCCCAGCTTCGTCGATGTCTCCCTCGGCCAGCATGGTGCGGGTGAGCGCGCAGAGTCCCATGACCTCGCCGCTCAGGTCGCCGGCCCGCTCGCACCACGACACCACTTCGCGGAAGGCGGCAGCCGCGGGATCCGTGCGGCCCACCCGCAATTGGGCCTCGCCATACCACAAGAGCACGAGCAATGGTGGCAGGACGCCGCCGCACCGGCGACTCACCCTCATGGCGGACTCGAGGTCGCGGACGGCTGCGTCGATGTTGCCGGCAGTGAGCTGGACCTGTCCCAGGCCCAGCAGTGCCAGGGCCTCCGCACCTAGATCAACATCGCGGCTCGCGGCCAGCATCGTCTCGTAACGGTCTCTGGCCGCATCGAGCCTCCCCTGCTGCCGATCCTTTCGGGCGAGCAGCCACTGGCAAGCAGCGAGGCCAAGCATGTCGTTTTCGGCAGCAAACAGGGCCTCGGCCTCCTCAAAGAGAGAACGGGCCCGTGGCCACGCCCCACGCTCACTTTGGGCCGTACCGAACGCCATCAACATGATGGCCTCACCTCGCCGGCTACCCTGGCGGCGTGCGGCAGCCAGCCCTATGGTGTGCACGATCAGGGTCTCATCGTGCAGTTCTCGATGCGACAGCAGCATCTCCGACACGCAGCTCAGCCGCCAGCACTCCGCAAGCAGGCCGCTCTCGGCCGCTTGACGGACGGCGGAGACAAAAGCGGCGCGCTCCGCTTCAATCCATGCCAGCGGGTTCTGCGACACCTTCTCGACGGTAGGGCGATCGAGCATGGCGTTGCCGATCTCCTGGCCGACGCGGACTCGGTAGCTATGGCCGTACAACGCCTTCTCGCCTGCGGCGACAAGCCCGAGCCAGTGATGGAGGACGTTGCGGATCGCCGCGAGGCGATCGGCTTCTGGCTCCTCCGTAGCGGCTCGTTCGCGGGCATACACCCGGATCAGGTCATGCAGGTGGTAGCGGACCTGGCCCACGGCGTCGGTACCCGCAGCCTGGACCAGGTGTGCGGCGATGAGCCGATCCAGTCCTTCTTCCGCCGCCGGCACGGTCTGATCGGCCACAGCTGCGGCAGTCCAAGCGGCGAAGTCCGGGGCGTCCAAAAGGGAGATCCGACGCAGGAGCGTGCGGTCGGCGGCACTGAGTCGCTGGTAGCTGAAGTCCAGACTGGTGCGGACGGCCAACCCCGCGTGGGCGAGGTGGTCGAGCCGGTGCCGCTCCTCCGCGAGGCGCGCCACGTACGCGGCAATAGTCCGATGTGGAGACGATGCCAGCTTGACGCCGACGACCCGGAGGGCCAGCGGCAGACCACCGCACAGTTGCGTCAGCTTCTCGGCGGCGGCCGGTTCGGCGCGCACCCGTGCCGCACCCGCCGTCTTGCTCAGCAAGGCCAGGGAGCTGTCGGTACTCAGGACATCAAGCTCCACCGACGCCATGCCGACCAGGCCGGCAAGCCGGTAGCGGCTGGTCACCAGCACCGCGCAGGTGGAGGTTCCCGGCAGCAAGGGGCGGACCTGTTCCTCACCGGCGGCGTTGTCCAGGACTACCAGCACCCGCCGGTCGGCGAGAATGCTGCGGTAGAGCCCTTCCCGTTCCTGAGCGTCGTGCGGGACGGCCTGCCCAGGCACGCCCAATGCGCGAAGGAACCGGGCAAGAACCTCGACCGGATCGAGCGGATGACTGTCCGCACCTCGCAGGTTCACGAAGAGTTGCCCGTCGGAGTAGCTGGCTCGCAGTTGGTGGGCCACGTGCACAGCAAGGCTCGTCTTGCCCACACCTGCCGGACCCACGATGGCGCAGGTCGGCACGGTGGTGCCGCCGGCGGGCCTGCCGAGCAGCGCGCTCACCTGCTTGAGCTCGGCGTCCCGGCCGACGAAATCGACCAGGTCCGCAGGTAGCTCCGCCGGCTTGTGCACCGGCAAACGATGTGACGTCAGGACAGGCAGGGGGTCCTCGGCTACCTCGCCCTCAAGGATCGCGCGGTGCAGTTGGCGGAGCTCCGGCCCTGGGTCGATTCCCAGTTGCTTCCGCAGCGCGCTGCGCGCGTCGTCATATATCGATAGCGCTCCAGCGATGTCGCCCGACCGGCAGAGCGCCTTCATTAGCAATCCATATGCACGTTCTCTTAGCGGATGCAAATGCACGTGCGAATGCAAGATCCGTATGACTTCCACGGGGTCGTCAAGCGCCAGGAGCGTCTCGGCTAGTTCTTCGGTAATCGCCAGTTGCTCCTCCGTTACCGCGGCGACCCGGCTGGCGAGCGACGGCCCAACCGACAGGCCGGCGAGCATCGGTCCTTGCCAATGCCTCAGGGCGCTCCGGAACGCCGTGGCGGCGGCCGCGAGGTTCCCGGCTCGCAGCGACTGACGCCCGTCGGCCGTGTGGGATGAGAAGGCGAGAAGATCCAGCTCTGCTGGCTCCGCGTTGAATTGGTACCCGGAGCCCCGCCGTACCAGCCGACCTCCGCGCCCCTCGGCGGCCTCGAACATCCGGCGGATACTCCCTGCGTAGCCACGCACGTTGGCTACCGCCGACGCTGGTGGCGCCTCCGGCCACAACTCGTCCACCAACTCGTCCATCCCGACCGCGCGGCCTGCGTGTACAGCCAGCATCGCTAGCACGACCTGCTGCTTCCGCGGGCCGAGCGGCAGTGCTGAGCCAGCCGCCCGCACCTCGAGCGGCCCCAGCACGGATAGCTCAACGGTCCGTTCCCTCGCGGTCACACCAGACATGGACGGCCACCACCCCACGTGCCACCACGCACTGTACAGAAGTCGATGCGCCAACACTGCCCGGCTGATGACCGGCGCCCGCATCGCACTCTTTCCGCGGTCGATCGGTCCGTCGACCGAACATCAATGGCCAACCGGTCTCGGAAGAGTGGAATACTCGATAGCGGCGAACGCGGTCCGCGAAGGCGGGCACAATACGTGAACTATTCGGGCACACCGCACTTCCCAAAGGCGAGTCGAGCGAGGCCATGGAACACAACGGCAGGCCGACTCCGGCGTCGGCGGCAAAACAAGGCCCGTGCCTGACGCCCCGCTCGGGAGAATTTGCACGAATCACCGGGATTTTATGACAGCATTCTGCTCCTAGATCCGGACTCTCCGTACAGAACGCCACGAACTTGTCGTATTGTGAATAGAACGACAAATAG